>NZ_JBHLVZ010000061.1:0-7792 GCF_042433125.1 Muricoccus vinaceus
AGAGCTCATCAGGAACGAGGAGGGCTATCCTTCCTCAACGCCTCAACCCAGGTTCTGTCCCGAGCTTTAAGGCCTCTGGCGTTCGGGATGTCCTGCCACTTGAACAGCACGTCGCCCGCCACGTGCGCCTCGATCGGCCAGCCGTTGACGCCGATTGTGTCATTGAAGCTCGCGCACTCCAGCACGTCCGCCTCGGTCGAGACGTAGTCGCCGAGGACCCGGCGCGTCTCCCGGATGCCGAGCTGGGGCGGGATGTCAACGATGTAGGCGTCGCGGAAGGAGGGGACGCGCGCTCGCATGAAGGCGAAGCTGTCACGTATCTGACGGCGCCCCTCGATCTCGCCGTGGCTCAGCTGAACAGCATCGGTGCCATCCACGGGGCTGCCGTCCGGATTGGTGACCTGCGTGACGTTAGCGCGCCACTCAATCGAGTTCTTCTGCGGGCGAATGATGGGAGTCTTACGCAGGAAGCGCATCCCTTCGTCGCGCTCGGCCGCTTCCATGATCGCCGGGATGCCCTTCCAGGCACGCGCCTCCGCCGCACCGGCGGCCACCGCGTTGAGGCGGAACATGGTGGAGGGATGGAGCATCCCGCCCTTCCCATCGCCAAGCTCCCAGGGTGCCCCGGCCCACATGGTGAGATCGCCGTCGCCCGAGGCATCGATGAAGACGCGCCCGAGCTGACGCGGATCGCGAACAATCAGGAAAAGCGCATTGGATACGCTGACGAACCTGAAGGCGTTCTTGGCCGTGGCTAACTGCGGCAGCTTCTCCGCTGCGGCCCGGCAGATCGGGGTGGCGCCCTCGGTTGTGACGAAGCGCATCGATCAACTGCAATGAACAGCGAAGATGGAGCTGTTCACGCGCACTACCCGCCGCGTGGCCTGCCCGAAGCGGGCCACCGTTTCCTTCCGCGAGTACGAGCAGCGGTGCCCGAGCTGGACGAGGTCTTGGTTGACATGGCCCGGCCACGTCGCGACCTCGAAGGTCACTTGCGGGTAAAGGTTCCAACCACGCTGACCATCCTCCATCTCGACGCGATCCTGGCCCGTTTTCAGGCGGAGCACCCGCGGTTGAGCCTGGACGTGGTGCTGGCCGACCGGCCGCTGAACCCGGTGGAGGAGGGGTTCGACCTCGCCGTGACGGTGTTCCCGGCCTTCTTCAGCAACGTATTCGACGAGCCCCTCTGCCCTTTGCGGCGCATGGTCTGCGCGTCACCCGCCTATCTCGCCTCGCGCGGCATGCCAAAGCACCCGCGGGATCTCGCGGGGCACGACATCCTGAACTTCCTGCCGACCGGCCCGATCTGGACCTTCGAGAGCAACCGGGGCCCGATTGGGGTGGAGGTGGCGCCCAAGCTGAGCGCCAACGACAGCCAGGTCCTTCTCGCCGCTGCCCGCGAAGGGAACGGCATCGTGCTGCTGCCGAGCTACGTCGCAACCCCTGCGCTACGCTCCGGCGAACTGACGGAAGTGCTGACCGGGTTTTCCTTGCCCGATATCTTGATCAAGGCCCTCGTCCCCACGAACCGGGTGCAGATCCCGCGTGTCCAGGCGCTGGTCTCTACCCTCCGAAACAGCCTGGGCCAGACATCGCCCTGGGAGCAGCCCGGCTGAGGCTTCGTCCAGGGTCACGGGCCGCTCCGCAACAGCAGCACCGCAGCCCTGGACATTGGCGAGAAGCCGTACGGACTTCTCGCGATGGCTCACCTGGGCGCGGGGAGTTCAGCGGCGGCGCCGGGCGCCTGGAGAAGCGCCCCCTGGCCCAGCAGTTCGGCGTCCACCTCAGCGAACGGGATCTCATGCACCGGAGCGTTCCGCTTCGTCGCCAGAGCCGCGGCAACGCCCGTGGCCTAGCCGGTTGCCATCGCCTGCGGCATGATTCACAGGGCGCCGAACGAGGTATGCGTGGCTGAAATGCCGCAGCGCGAGATCGGCGCATTATCAGGTCTTTCGGAACCAAGGCGCCCAGCGGGATGGCATAATGGTGATCCGGCTCGCCCATCCGCTCCAGCCGCGTCGCGGTACCGCGGGTCTCGTGCACGTCAATGGGGAAGGCGCCGAGAGCTACGGTATCCGCGGGATGGTTGCCGCTGCGGAGATCCGCCTCGGTAATCACGACATGCGAGCGAACTCCCCGCGTTCATGTCTGCACTGTGTCTGCTTCCCTTCACCGTGGCGTCGAAAGCGGACTAGCCGCTACCGGCCAGACCCTGCCGCGGCAGCCGGGCCGGCGAGCCGCTTGTCAGCGCCAAGCTCGCCTCAGCATCTGACGAGCTTCGCGCGCGCTCGAGAGGAGGCCTGACCAGCATATTTTGGCCGGTTACCCGACCACTCTCGCCTGAGCAGACCAAGTCGGGAGGGGGAAAACCCGATCATAAACCAGGTTGAAGACGAAGGCGTAGGCCACGTAGAAAGCCGCAATAGCGATATCCATTACGAAGGCCTGGACAATACCGATCCCGAGGTACCAAGCGATCGGCGGCAGCAGGATCACCAGCAGCCCTGCCTCGAACAGCACGGCATGGGCCAGGCGCACGGGGAGGCTTTTGCGCGTGTGCCCGGCCAGCCGCTGCATCGTGTGATCGAAGCCGAGATTGTAGACGTAGTTCCACGCCGTTGCCACGCAGGCACTACCGACGCCGATCACCCCCATGTCGGAGGCGTGCAGCCCGAACAGCAGGGTTCCGAGCGGGATGATGAGAGCGAGGCCCAGGACTTCGAAGAGGATGGCGTGGCGGATACGGTCGCGTGTGCTGCGCATGGTCTTGCCTCGGATTGCTTGGCTGGTGCACCGCTTTCTATCTGCGATACTCCCGGCAGCAAGTTGGAACCTATCTGGAAATCCGATAGATGGCTGTCTCGCTCGAACAGCTCCAGGCCTTCGTAGCGGCGGCCGAGGCTGGGTCATTCTCCGGCGCGGCCCGCGCGCTGCGCAAAGCGCAGTCGGCCGTCAGCACCCAGGTGGCGAACCTGGAGGCAGATCTGGGCCTGGAGCTGTTCAGCCGGGTGGGCCGAAACCCCGTGCTTACTCCGGCTGGGGAACGGCTGCTGGGGGAGGCGCGCGTGGTGCTCGACCGGCGCGAGCACCTCATCGGCGTGGCGACCAGCCTGGAGCAGCGGGTGGAGAACCGGCTGGTGGTCGCCATCGACGAGCTCTACCCCGAGCACGCATTGGGCGCATTGTTCGCCGAATTCGCCCGACGCTTCCCCTTCGTGGAACTGGAGTTGCTCTTCCCGCTGATGGAGGATGTCAGCCGTATGGTGCAATCCGGCACGGCCAGCCTGGGCGTCATGTGGCGCCAAGAGGGCCTGCCAACGGAATTGGGCTTCCAGACCATCGGCTGGGTGCCCCTCAAGCTCGTCTGCGGGCGCGATCACCCGCTAGCGAAGGCGCGGGTGGAGTGGGAGGAGCTGAAGCGCCACCGCCAGATCCTCGTGGCGGCGCGCAGTGATGGGCCGGAGAAGCGGCGCCTGCGGGTGGCCGCCGAGGTCTGGTGGGTGGAGAGCCACTGGGTGATCCTGGAGATGGTGAAGCACGGGATCGGCTGGGCCTTCGTCTCCGACCACGTGATCGCCTCCTCCCCCGCCGCGCCGGACCTCGTCACGCCCGACCTGCAATTCGACAAGGGGGACTGGCCAGTGGCGCTGGAGCTGGTCTGGCACAAGCAGCAGCCCTGCGGCCCCGCTGCGACCTGGCTGCGCGAGCGCTTCGCAGCGGAGCGGGTTGGCAGTTTATCAGGAGGCGGCCGGGCAGGTTAAGGACTACATGGGCATGCTCCTTAACGGCAGTGGGCCGCCTCCGAAGCGTCAGGGATGGAAAGCCGGGGCGGCTCCGGCGGGGCAGTGAGCGCAGCTCGCCGTAGCCGAACAGGTCAGTCCTAGGCCTTGTCACACACCGTCCCGCACACGGCTTGCGTCTCGTCTGGGTGCCTGGAGCGAACTCGCTGAGCAGCGGGAGAGGATAGGACATGCAGAGGGGGAAGCAGAAGCCGCAAGGCTTCGACGGGAAGGGAATGCAGAGATCGCAGGGCTTCGACGTGAATTGGACAGCTGGACAAGTGGAGGAGCAATTGAAAGGGCTGTCCCTGCCCTAGTATGGAGAAGGCAGTAGGAACTGCCCCCTTGAGGGCAGCCCCGACATGCTCAGCTAAACCGCGAAGTCCTCTTTGCTCTGGCCGCGCTCAATGGCTTCCGTGAGCCATCTTGGCATCCTGCCGCGGCCAGTCCATGTGGCATCATCGGGACCACGGAACTTGACGGCCACTTGCCCACCCTTGTCGCCGCGCGGCTTGCGGACATTGGTCTGAGGGGCGGCCTGCTTGCCTACCAATGCCTCAAGGCTCAGTCCGAGCTGAGCGGCCTTGTCAGACATCTCCTCAATCAGAGCCGCCTTCGCCGCCTCTTGCTTCTCAGCACGCTTCGCAGTGGCCTGCTCAATAAGTTCGGTCAGCTCTTGGGCGCTCAGCTCGCCGAGGTTTACTTGAGTCTTCGCCATCAATCCATCTCTTCACTTAACCGGGGCAAGGCGCCCACCGCAGGGTAACAGGCAATGGCGAAGATGGTTCTCTATTAGGAAACAGTATTCCCTAACCCTTGGAGGAGGTAGCGCAGTCTCTACGAGGGATCAGTGTCCCCCCTGAAATTCGGTTCGCACTCCCTCTCTATTAGGAGCCAGTATTCCTTCAACCCTCGGAGAGGGAGCGTAGTCCCTATGAGGGGGTGACCTGAGCCCTGAAGTTTCTCTGGGCTGAGCTAGAGTCCTTGGTGATTGTTTGCCGCCGCGGGAGTGGCATTGGCAAGGGCTTCCAACATCCGAGGCGTTATGGCTCGCCTGCCGATCTCGGCGGGTGTGGCGCCGCGGTGGGCCGAATGCGGCCGGACGTGGTTGTAGTCCGCCTGCCACCTGGCCAGCACGGCCCGGGCGTGAGCGAGCGAGGTGAACAGGGTTTCGTTCAGGCATTCGTCGCGCATGCGGCCATTGAAGCTCTCCACGAAGGCGTTCTGCTGCGGCTTTCCAGGCGCGATATAGTGCCATTCCACCTGCCGGTCCTGGCTCCACTTCAGGATGGCATTGCTGGTCAGTTCGGTGCCGTTGTCGCTGACGCACACCAGGGGGCGACCTCGCCGCGCCATCACGGTGTCCAACTCGCGGGTGACCCTGACACCGGATAGCGAGGTGTCGGCCACCAGCGCCAGGCACTCGCGGCTGAAGTCGTCGGCCACCGTCAGAATGCGGAACCGTCGCCCGTCGTCCAACGCGTCAGATACGGAGTCCAGCGACCAACGCTGGTTCGGTGCCTGCGGCAACACCATCGGCGCCCGCGTGCCCACAGCCCGCTTCCGGCCACCACGACGGCGCACCTGCAGCTTCTCCTCGGCATAGAGCCGCCGCAGCTTCTTGTGGTTCAGCCGTATACCCTCGCGCGCCAGCAGGATGCTCAGCCGCCTATAGCCAAATCGACGGCGCTCGGCCGCCAGTTCCCACAGCCTTGCCCGAACCGGCGCGTCATCAGGGCACCGGGCTCGGTAGCGGATCGACGTCCGCTCGGCGCCGAGCAGCGAACACGCCCGCCGCTGGCTGATCCCGTGCACCTCCTGGGCATGGGCCACCGCCGCCCGCCTGGCCGCGGGCCTCAGTAATTTTCTGTGGCGAGATCCTTCAGCACGGCGTTGTCCAGCATCGCCTCGGCCAGCAGCCGCTTCAGCCTGCCGTTCTCGTCCTCGAGCGTCCGCAGCCGCTTGGCCTACGACACACCAAGACCGCCGTACTTGGCCTTCCAGGCATAGAAGGTCGCTTCCGAGATCCCGTGCTTGCGGCAGAGATCCGCCGTCTTCAGCCCAGCCTCCTGCTCCCGCAGCACCCCGATGATCTGCTCTTCCGTGAACCGTCCGCGCTTCATGTCCGTCTCCAAACGGGTGACGGACTCTACCTCCTCTCGGCAGAAATCTCGGGGCTCAGGTCACTGGATCTCGATCGCCAGAGAACTATCGATAGACCATCGCCCTCACGGGCGGACAGAGCAGCCCCACATGATGATCATGGCCGATCACTCCGTCTTCACTCGCACCGCGGCTTTGGATCATCTGACGGGAGTGCTCCCACGCACGGGTTACGCCTACGTGCAGGGGCGGAACACCGACCAGGGTCCAGAAGTCGAGCCATCTACCACCGCGTTGTCGCCCTACCTACGCCGTCGCCTCTTGTTGGAGGAGGAGGTGGTCGATGCTGCGGTCGCCGCCCAGGGGTCACAAGCGGCTGGCAAGTTCGTTGAGGAGGTCTTCTGGCGCTCCTACTTCAAAGGCTATCTTGAGAGCCATCCTTCGATCTGGACGGACTACCTCCACCTAGCGACCGAGGGGCGTAACCAGTTGGCCACCCAATCTGGGTTGAGGAGGGTTTTCGAAGATGCCGTGTCCGGCTGCACTGGCATCGACGCCTTTGACCACTGGGCCAGAGAACTGGTGGAAACAGGCTGGCTGCACAATCACGCGCGTATGTGGTTCGCCTCGATCTGGATCTTTACCCTTCGCCTGCCGTGGGCGCTGGGAGCAGACTTCTTCCTGCGCCATTTGCTCGACGGAGATCCTGCCAGCAACACCTTGTCCTGGCGCTGGGTGGCCGGGCTACACACCCGCGGCAAGCATTATGTCGCCCGTGCCGAGAACATTCGGCGCTACACCGAGGGTCGCTTCTCACCCCGGGGTTTAGACGTGGACCCCGCACCGCTGGAGGAGCACACCACTCATTCTACTAGGCCGGTACCACCTCCTGGGACGGTACCAGCAGCTCCGGTGGCACTGCTGCTTCACCTCGACGACCTGTACCCGGAGAGCCTGCCTATCGGCGGCACACAGGTCATGCGGGTAGGTGGGCTGTTGGCGCATCCGCCCGGAGCCTGTGAGCGTGTGGTCCGTGCAGACGAGGAGGCAATGAGCGATGCCCTGGCGCGGGCTGCCGCACATTTCAGCTGTTCATCCGGGATGACTGAATCGAATTGGAATGATGGTCTGCCAGTGATGACAGCGTGGGCACCGGTCGGCCCCTCGTCCGACGCGTTACCGGAGGAATGTGTGCGGGTGCGGCGGCAATGGGACAGTCTCGTCTGGCCTCATGCGACACGCGGCTACTTCCAGGTGCGCAAGGCAATCCCAGCCATCCTGTCTCTTCGCATCCGTGGAGCCTAAGCAGGCTTTTCCACCCCGGTTGGATCGCACTAGCGAAGGCGGCGCCGCATTTCGGCGGAGAAGACGCGGGCACAGATCAGGAGCATCAGAGCTTGGACACGGGAGGACAGCGATTGGGGCCGCCTCCCTAGCTGTTTCCGCATTGCTGCCGCCAGTCCTTCAGCGTCCTGGAGCATTGCTCTGATCTGCGCGTGGCTTAGGGGGCCCGGCATGGCTTGGGACGTGACCGTTTGCATCGGAGCTTCCTTGCAGTTGACGATGCCAACTCTTCTTGGATCGTTATCGCATCAATCATGTAGATGGTTGCTAGACCGATGTCGAACAAAACTAGCTCTGTCTCAGATCACGAGATCTTCAGTGGTCCTGGATGTATGGGGTACAACCAACCCATCGAATCCGATCGCCAACCAGGGTGAACGGACTGGACGCCGTGATCGCCATGCACCGATTACACGAGGGACAGGCAGGCACCCCTTTGCGGTCGCCAGAGGTGTGAAGTTGCCACGTTTGCCCAGGATCCTTGGGCATCCCACTGGCTCTGCCCTAGCATTACAGTTGCGATCTATGTTGGATGTGGGCTTGTTGAGCGACAGCTTGGTGTGCTC
>NZ_JBHLVZ010000062.1:0-16084 GCF_042433125.1 Muricoccus vinaceus
AGAGCTCATCAGGAACGAGGAGGGCTATCCTTCCTCAACGCCTCAACCCAGGTTCTGTCCCGATCTTTGAGTGCCCTCGCGCTGCCGCTGCACCGGCGACCCCACGTCCACCAACCTGCCTTGCTTCGTCAGACTCCTCGGGAGTGCCCGCGCGGGTGCCTTCGAACGCGGAATGATGGGATTGATTTCGCGAAACCCAACCTGGAGACCTTGGTGCATGAGTCGTCCGGTTGGGCATCCCCGGGTAGGCTGGCGTGAGGGCTACCCCTCAATGGCTCATGAGGCGCCCACCATGCCGTACAAGGCCAATGCCGACCGCCGGCACCGCATCCCGAAGCAGCGGCACCGGGTGACGAACTGGCCTGCCTACGAGGCGGGTCTGCGCGCCTGCGGCAGCCTCACCGTATGGTTTACGGCAGAGGCGATCGAGACATGGCGTGCTGAGCCTCGCACCGGCCGTGGTGATCAGCCGCGCTACTCCGCTCTGGCGATCACCACGGCGCTGACCCTGCGGGCGGTGTTCCGCTTGGCGCTGCGCCAGGGGGAAGGCCTGATCGCCTCCCTCATCGGCCTGCTCGGGCTCGACCTCGCTGTGCCCGCTCACAGCACGATAAGCCGCCGGGCCGAGACGCTGAAGGTGCCGCGTCCGCGCCCTGAGCGCGAGCCCGTGCACCTGCTGGTGGACAGCACGGGATTGAAGCTCTGCGGCGCCGGCGAGTGGCTTATGGAGAAGCATGGCTCGAGGACGCGGCGCGGGTGGCGCAAGCTCCATCTCGCCACCGACGCCGACACCGGGCGTATCGTCGCGTCGGCGCTGACCGACAAGAATACCGATGACGGCTCGCGGGTCGGGCCTTTGCTGGACCAGGTCAACGGACCGGTGGCGTCCTTCACCGGCGACGGGGCCAACGACCGGGACGACGTCTACGCCGGGGTCGAAGCGTGGCACCCGGCGGCCCGCGTCATCGTCCCACCCCGATCGAGCGCCGTGCAGAGCGATACGGCTGAGACGGCGCCGACGCAGCGGGATCGACATCTTCAGACCATTGCCGAGCACGGCCGCATGGGCTGGCAACGGACGTCAGGGTACAACTGCCGCGCCCTTGTGGAGGCCGAAATAGCCGTCGCCGCAGACGTGCTAAATCGCATGCTCGAGCTCGGGCGCCCGGAGTACGTGCGCGTCACATGAGCCCCGATCCGGGCAGGGCGCAGCTCGCCCACACCCGCGAGCCATGCAACACGGCGCATTCTCGTTATGGACGACCGACAGGAAGCACGCCACCGAGCGAGCGCGTTAGGTCAGCTGCGGTGTTAAGCAGCATCGGACCAGCCTTTATCGCCGCTTCCGGTGTAAGTCGGGTCACTGGTCCCGTAAGGCAAAGAGCGCCCGCGAAGCTCTCGCCTGGCCCGAAGACGGGGGTAGCCAAGCCAGCAACATGGGGGTCTCGTTCACCACCCGTGTAGAGTGGAACTTCCGTTGCTGCAGCTTCGAGCGGCAAAGGTATGGTCCCGAAAATCCGTAGCACCTGAGCGATAGCGGAGCTGTCCATCGGAAGCATGTCGCCCTGCCGAACATGCAGCCTCAGGCGATGCGGGGAGTCGACGCGGTATAGGCAGAGCCGGTGCTCGCCGCTTCTGACGTAGAAGGAAGCGCTCTCACTCGTCTCTGCCACCAGCTTCTCGAGTGCCGGCATTACATACACCTCAACTCGGAAAGATTGTTGATAGATCGAGCCGAGCCGGAATAGTTCCGCGCCGAGACGGTAGGAACCGTCCGGAAGCCGCACAAGATAGCCGTGCTCCTCGAGCGAAATGGCGAGGCGCATGATGGTGGTCTTGACCAGCCCCGTCCTGGCGGTCAGTTCGGCTAAGGTCACGGCATCGTCCCCGCGGCGGAAGGCCGAGAGCAGGGTCAGGGCTCGGCCTGCCGAGGCGACGCCCTCCAGCGAAGCGCTCGAACGGGTCTGGGCGGTCATGGCGCCCACCGTTACGGTCGCTCCCCGTCCAAGGCAAGCCGGCCCGCCGTGTCACAGCCCTCAGGCGGCATGTGAGTAAAGCGGAAGACCCTCCACCTCTAGTTCGGCCCTCAGGATGGTCCCGGTCTCGGACTCCGTCACGAACAGGCTGCGCCCATCGGCGCCGCCAAAGGCGAGGTTGGTGGTGGACCAGCCAGCGCAGGAGGCGATGCGCGCGAGCGGCTCGGCCCGGGGCGAAAGGCGCCAAACTGTGCCAAACCCGGCATGGGCGACAAGCAGTCCGCCCTCAGCATCCAGCGCCAGTCCGTCGGGTCCGCTCGGGCCGCCATGGAGGTGGCAGAAGATGCTCGCCTTTGTGACGCTGCCATCGGCATGCAGTGGCAGGCGCCAGATCTGGTTCGCCCGCGTGACCGCCACCAGCAAGAAGGAGGCGTCCGGCGCCACGACGATGCCGTTGGGGCTCGGAACCGTGTCGACTAGGCAGTCCAGGCGCCCATCCGTGCCCAGGCGGTATACCCTTCCCGTTGGGTCCTGCAGCCCAGTCTGCCCCTGATCTGTGAAGTAGAGTTCGCCCCCGGGCCCAAAGACGAGATCGTTGACGCCCTTGAAGCTTTCGGAGCGCGCCGTCTCCAACAGGGCGGTGACTAACCCGGTCGCTGGGTCCAGCAGCATGATCCCGCGCCTGTAATCCGTAATGAAGATCCGCCCGTCCCGGTGGATCTTCAGCCCGTTCGGCCAGCCGTCATACTCGGCGACCTGCTCCCACTCCCCCTGCGGCGAAACGCGGAAGATGCGCCCGAAAGGAATGTCGGTGACGTAGAGCCGACCCTGCCGATCGAAGGAAGGTCCCTCCAGAAAGCTGTCCACCGGCCGCCCGGCGCGGTTGGCGTCGCTCCAGGCCGTCCGCCGGCTCCGCCGGAAGCGGTCCGGCAGGCGCGCGAAGACCTCGGTCTCGAGGCGGGGTGGTGGGGCGAAGAAGCTCATCGGGCCGACCTCACTGACGCTCGATGCCGCCCGAGGCAGCAACCTCGCGCCAGCGGGCCGCCTCCTCGCTTAGGAGCTGGCCGAAGGCCGCGGGCGTAATGCCACCGGGCTCGGAGCCGAGCTCGGCAATGAAGGCCTTCATGTCGGGCGCAGCGAGGGCGCGCACTGCCTCTTGGTGCAACCGCTCCACGATGGCGTCCGACGTGCCCTTGGGCGCCGCGAGACCGGACCAGTTGATCACCCCGAAGCCGGGCAGACCCGCCTCTCCGAAGGTCGGCACGTCTGGAAGAGCGGCCACTCGGTACTCGCCGCTGATCGCAAGAGGGCGAAGCTGTCCGCCGCGGATGTTCCCGAGGGCCGATCCGGGCGAGATCATCACTAGGTCCACGTTGCCCGAGAGAACGCCGATGACGGCCTCGCCGGCGCCGCGGAAGGGCACGTGGTAGAGCTTCACCCCCGCCGCGCGCTCGAAGGCCAGTGTTGCGAAGTGGGGCGCGCTGCCCATACCGCCTGTCCCGTAGGTCAGCTTCTCCGGCTCCTTCTTCGCCTCCGCGACGAGGGAGGCGAGGTCGCGATAGGGCGACTTTTCCCCAACGGCGAGCAGGATGGGTGAGAAGGCCGTGACGGTGACCGGCCGGAATGCCGTCGCCTGGTCGAAGGGCAGGCGGCTGAACAGGTAGGGCAGCATGGCGTAGGTGTTGTCCATCGCCAGCAGCGTGTAGCCGTCCGGCGCGGCACGGGCCGCCTCCGCAGCGCCGATCGTGCCCGTGGCGCCCGACTTGTTCTCGACCAAGAAGGTCTGACCCATCTGCTCGGACAGCTTCTGGGAGACGCGGCGCGCCAGCGTGTCCACGGCGCCACCCGGCGCCCAGGGCACGATCACCCGAACCGGGCGAGCCGGGTAGGCAGCCTGCGAGCGGGCGGGGCGCGGCAGCGCGAGGCCGCCCAGGGCAGTGCCGAGGAGGACGCGGCGAGAAACGATGGGGGGACGGCAAATCGACACTTGCGCTTCCTCTTCTTGATCGTCTATTTCGAAACGGCGTTGCGTTTCTTGGGGCGTTCTGGCACCAGAACGGCGGCGGTGTCAACAAAACGGCGCGGCACGGCGCCTTTCCCTGGGAGGACGACCTTGGCAGCAGGCTTCCGCATTCTTTCGCGCACCCGCCGGGTCGATGCCGCCCTGGTCGAGCGCTTCCGGGCGCTGCCCGTCGCCAACGTGAGCGACGTGATGTCCCGCCTGACGGCCGGCGGCGCGCGGCTGCGCCCGATGCACGCGCCCGGCGCCGTGCTGGCCGGCCCCGCGCTGACGGTGAGGACCCGGCCCGGCGACAACCTGATGATCCACAAGGCGATCGCGCTCGCGGTGCCCGGCGACGTGATCGTCGTCGATGCGGGCGGGGACCTGACCAATGCCCTCATCGGCGAGCTGATGCTGGCGCAGATGGTGAAGCGCGGCCTCGCCGGCATCGTCATCAACGGCGCGATTCGCGACAGCGCCGCGATCCGCGCGCAGGCCTTCCCCGTCTTCGCCGCGGGCGTCACCCATCGCGGCCCCTACAAGGACGGGCCGGGCGAGATCAACGTGCCGGTCGCGCTCGACGGCATGGTGATCGCGCCGGGCGACCTCGTCCTCGGCGACGACGACGGACTGCTCGGCGTGCCGCTTGACGAGGCCGAGGCCGTCCACGCCGCCGCGAGCGCGAAGCAGGCAGCGGAGGAGAGACAGATGGCGAACATCCTGGCCGGCGCCCACGACGCGTCCTGGGTGGATACCTCACTCCGCAAGCTCGGCTGCGAGGGGCTGGCGTAGTCCTCCCCGCTGCCGCGGCGCGCCAGGACAAGCCCGGGCCGGCCCCCTTCCCCCTTCCAGCCCTCGAGAGCCCTTCCATGACTGATACCGACGCACGCCCCACCGTCCTCGTCTCGGCCGCCTGGCTGGCCGCCGAGGCCGTCACGATGCTGGAGAAGGCGGGCTACGCCGTGCGCTGCACCTCCGGCTACCCCGGCGAGGAGGAGCTTCTCGCCGCCATCCGGGAGCACCGTCCGGTGGCCATCCTGCACCGGCAGGGCATCATCAACGGCACGGTCATGGACGCCGCCGCGCCCGAGCTGCGGGTGGTCGCGCGCCACGGCGCGGGGATCGACGGCATCGACATCCCCGCCGCCCGCGCCCGCGACCTGACCGTCACGCGCGCGGCCGGCGCCAACTCGCGCTCGGTGGCCGAGCACGCGATGGCGCTGATGCTGACGATGCTGAAGGACCTGCCCTCCGTCACCGCCGGCATGCGGGACGGGCTCTGGGAGAAGACCTCCCGCATGACGCGCGACATCGACGGCATGACGCTCGGCATCGTCGGGTATGGCGCCATCGGCACCAAGGTCGCCCGCATGGCCACCGCCTTCGGCATGCGCGTGATCGCCCACGACCCCCTTCTGCCCGCCGGTCCGCTGCCCGGCCCGGTGGAGCGGGTGGAGACGCTGCCCGACCTGCTGCGCCGGTCCGAGGTGCTGTCCCTGCACTGCCCGCTGGAGCCGGGGACGCGCGGCCTGATCGGCGCGGCGGAGCTGGCGCTGCTGCCGCGCGGCGCCATCCTCGTCCACACCGCCCGCGGCGGCATCGTCGACCAGAACGCGCTGCTCGCCGCGCTGGATTCGGGCCATCTCAGCTGGGCCGGCGTGGACGTCTTCGTGAAGGAGCCGCTGGAGAAGGAGAGCCCCTTCCGCAACCACCCGCGCGTCGTCGCCACGCCGCACCTGGCCGCCAACACGCCGCGCGGCGCGACGGGCATGGCCTGCGGCGCGGCGGAGAGCATCATAGCCGTCCTGGCCGGGCGCCTGCCCGCGCTGGAGGGCGCCGTGGTCGTCCCCGGCGGCCTCCCGGCCGAGCTCGCGCCGGCGATCTGACGGCGCGAAGGAACCGCCCATGATCCCGCGCATCCCCGAGGCGCCGCCGCCGGAGGCGCTCACCCGCGCCTTCCTGGACGCCCTCCGGGCGGCCGGCTTCACGGGCGGGATCGCCGCGGGCGACGCGGACCGGATGGTCTTCGCGACCGACAACTCCATCTACCGCGTCCCGCCCCAAGCCGTGCTCTTCCCGCGGGACACGGCGGACGTCGCCCGCGCCCTGCGCCTCCTGGCGGAGGAGCGCTTCCGCACCGTGGTGCTGGCGCCGCGCGGCGGCGGCACGGGTACCAACGGGCAGTCGCTGACGGCCGGGATCGTGCTCGACCTGTCGCGACACATGAACCGCATTCTGCATATCGACCCGGCCGCGCGGCGCGTGCGCGTGCAGGCCGGCGTGGTAAAGGACCAGCTCAACGCGGCGCTCGCCTCGCACGACCTGTTCTTCGCGCCGGAGCTCTCCACCTCAAACCGCGCCACCATCGGCGGGATGATCGCCACCGACGCCTCCGGCCAGGGCTCCTGCCTTTACGGCAAGACGCGGGACCACGTGCTGGCGCTGACCACGGTGCTGGCCGACGGCACGGCCTGGGACTCCACCCCGCTGGAGGAGGAGGCGCTGCGCGCCGTCCAGCGCCGGACGGACCTGGTCGGCGCCGTCCACCGCGCCGTGGACACCATCCAGCGCGGGCACGCATCCGAGATCGAGGCCGGCTTCCCGAAGCTCAACCGCTGCCTCACCGGCTACGACCTCGCCCATATCCGGGACGCGACGGGCCGCTTCGATCTGAACAGCGTGATCTGCGGCGCGGAGGGCACCCTCGGCGTGGTGACGGAAGCCACGCTGAGCATCCTGCCGATCCCGGAGCACGTCGCCCTGGTGAACCTGCGCTACGGCAGCTTCGACGCGGCGCTGCGCGATGCGGGCGCGCTGATGGCCTTCGGAGCCGCCTCCGTCGAGACGGTGGACAGCAAGGTCCTCGCCCTCGCGCAGGAGGACATCGTGTGGGAGGGCGTGCGCCCCTTCTTCCCCGAGGACACGGGGCGCCCGACGCGCGGCGTGCTGCTCGTGGAGTTCGTCGGCGACGCGGAGGACGAGGTGGAAGGCGCCCTCGCGCGCCTGACCGCGACGCTGGACGCCGAGGGCTTCGCCGGGCACCGCCTGGGCTACACGGTCGCCCGCGGCGAGGCCGCGGTGGGCCGCGTCTGGGACATGCGCAAGCGCGCGGTCGGCCTGCTTGGCAACATGGCGGGCGAGCGGCGCCCCATCGCCTTCGTCGAGGACACGGCCGTCCCGCCCGAGCACCTGGCCGACTACATCGCCGAGTTCCGCGCGCTGCTGGACGGCGCCGGGCTGGACTACGGCATGTTCGGGCACGTGGACGCGGGCGTGCTGCACGTCCGCCCGGCCATCGACATGAAGGATCCGGCGCAGGAACGCCTCATCCGCGACGTCTCGGACGCCGTCGCGACGCTGACGCAGCGCCACGGCGGCCTGCTCTGGGGCGAGCACGGCAAGGGCGTGCGCTCCGAGTACTCGCCGCGCTTCTTCGGCCCACTCTACCCGCTGGTGCAAGCCGTGAAGGCCGCCTTCGACCCGCACAACCAACTCAACCCCGGCAAGATCGCCACCCCTCCGGACAGCGGGGCATTGCTGCGGGTGGACGGCGTGCCCACGCGCGGCGAGGCCGACCGCGCGATCCCTGCGGCGGTGCGCGCCCCCTACGACACGGCGATGCACTGCAACGGCAACGGCGCCTGCTTCAACTGGGACGCCGACGATGCGATGTGCCCCTCCTGGAAGGGCACGCGCGAGCGGCGGCACTCGCCCAAGGGCCGGGCAATGCTGGTGAGGGAATGGCTGCGGCGGCTGAGCGAGGCCGGGGTGGACCCGGTGGCCGAGGCGGCCGCCCTGCGCGCCTCCCCGCCCCTGCGCGGCGTCCTCGCGCGGCTGCGGAACACGCTCGCACGGCGGCGCGGCGAGGCGGACTTCTCGCACGGCGTGAAGGACGCGATGGACGGCTGCCTCGCCTGCAAGTCCTGCACCGGCGGCTGCCCCATCAAGGTCGACGTGCCCGGCTTCCGGGCACGCTTCCTGGAACTCTATCACGGACGCTACCTCCGCCCGCTTCGCCACCACCTCGTGGCGCGGGCGGAGCGCCTCCTGCCGCTCGCGGCGCGCGTGCCGCGCCTCTACAACCTCGCCATCGGCAGCGCGCCCGGCCGCGCCGCGCTGCGCGTCGCCGGCCTCGTAGACAGCCCGCCCGCCTCCGGCATCGACCTCGGCGCGGAGCTTGCCGCCCGCGGCATCGCCCTGGCCGAACCGGCGGCGCTGCGCGCCCTGCGGGAGGAGGACCGCGCGCGCGCCGTGGTCTTCGTGCAGGACGCCTTCACGAGCTTCAACGAAACGCGCCTCCTGCTCGACGTGCTGGACCTGGCCCTCGCCCTCGGCGCGCGCCCCTGGGTCGCGCCCTTCCGGCC
This sequence comes from Muricoccus vinaceus, assembly GCF_042433125.1. Classification (NCBI taxonomy): domain Bacteria; kingdom Pseudomonadati; phylum Pseudomonadota; class Alphaproteobacteria; order Acetobacterales; family Roseomonadaceae; genus Muricoccus; species Muricoccus vinaceus. Next base: position 8,343 of record NZ_JBHLVZ010000062.1, read on the forward strand.
CAACGGCAAGCCGCTGCACGTGCACGGCTTCCTCGGCGCCTTCGCCAGGGCGGCCGCGGCGAACGCGGCGGCGCTCGGCGCGCTGGCGGAAACCGGCGTGCCGCTGGTCGGGATCGACCCCTCCATGACGCTCACCTACCGCTCCGAGTACAAGGAGGCGGGCGTCGCCGCCCCGCCCGTGCTGCTGCTGCAGGAATGGCTCTCACGCCAGACCGGCAAGGCGCCGCGCGGCGCCGCCCCAGGCCCGTTCCGCCTCCTCCTGCACTGCACGGAGCGCACCAACGCCGCAGCCTCCGCGCGCGAGTGGCGCGCCGTGTTCGCCCGCCACGGCCTGGCGCTGGAGGTGCCGCCCGCCGGCTGCTGCGGCATGGCCGGCACCTACGGGCACGAGGCGGAGCACCGGGCGATGTCCGAGCATCTCTACGGCCTGAGCTGGGCGGCTCAGGTCTGGGGCGGCGGCGACGTCTTGGCCACCGGCTATTCCTGCCGCTCCCAGGCGAAGCGCCTGGACGGTGTCGCACTGCGCCACCCTGCCCAGGCCCTGCTGGCCGCAATCCGCGAGGGTCGTCGCGACGGCGGCGTCACCCTGCCGCGGGCAGCCTGAACAACACTAAGGAGGAAACGAGAATGACCACAAGGGCAAACCCTGGGCGCCGCCGCCTGCTGGCGGCCGGCGCGGCACTCGCCGCCGCCCCGCTCGCCCGTCCCGCCCTGGCGCAGGCCGCCTGGCCCGCCGGGCGGCCGATCGAGATCGTGGTGGGCTTCGCCCCCGGCGGCGGCACCGACGTGATGCTGCGCGCCCTCGCGCTGTTCCTGGCGGCGGAGCTGCCCGGCGCCAACTTCGTCATCAGCAACCGCCCGGGCGCGGGCGGGGAAACCGCCTACACCACACTCCAGGCCGCGCGGCCGGACGGCTTCACCATCGGCGGCATCAACACCCCCGGCTACCTCTCCGTGCCCATCGAGCGGCGCGTGCGCTACGACCGCGCGAAGATCCGCGCCATCGCCCGCCTCGTGGACGACCCGACCGCGTTCGTGGTGCACCGGGACTCTCCCTACAGGACGCTCGCCGATCTCGTGGCGGACGCGAAGCGCCGGCCCGGGCAGATCAGCGTCGGCTCCTCTGGCGTCGGCACGGACGACCATCTCGGTCTCACGCTCTTCCAGGCGGCAACGGGCACCGAATTCATCCACGCGCCCTATGCGGGGGCGGGGCTGGTGAAGAACGCCGTGCTGGCGCGCCACATCGACGTGGCCGGGCTGAACCTCGGCGAGATCGGCATGCTCGGCCAGGAAAAGCCCGCCCTCCGGCCGCTCGCCGGCATGGGCGAGCACCGCTGGGACCTGATGCCGGACGTGCCGACCTTCCGCGAGGCGGGCTACGACGTGGTCATGACGAGCGAGCGCGGCATCGCCGCCCCGCGCGGCCTGCCCGACGAGATCGCGCTCCGCCTGCAGGAGGCCGTCGCGCGCGTCATCGCCAAGCCCGATTGGATGGAGAAGGCGCGGCAGCTCGAGCTGCCCATGGCCTACCTGCCGGGCGCCGAATGGGAGGCTCAGATGCCGGCCCAGGAAGCCCGTTACCGCCAGATCTGGGAGAAGACCCCGTGGCAGCAGTAACCCCCTCCCGCCGCGCCCTCCTGCTCGCGGCGCCCCCGTTGCTTCTGTCCGGGCTTCTGTCCGGCCGCCTCGCGCGCGCGCAGGACGGCAGCTGGCCCGAACGGCCCGTGCGCGTCATCCTGCCCTGGCCGCCCGGCGGCACGGCCGACATCGTCGGGCGTCTGTTCTTCAATGCCCTTTCCCAGGGCACGGGCAAGCCCTTCGTGATCGAGAACCGGCCGGGTGCCACCGGCACGATCGGCGCGGCCGCCTTCGCGCAGTCCGCGCCCGACGGCTACACCGTCATGCACGGCTCGACCGGTCTGTCGGTTGAGAAGGCCCTCTTCAGCAACCTGCCTTACGACGCTGGCAGGGACTTCATCCCGGTCTTCCGCACCGTCACCGTGCCGCAGTTCGTGCTGGTGCCGGCCAGCCTTCCGATCCGCACGCTCGCGGAGCTGATCGCCTATGCCAGGGAGAAGCGCGGCATCAACGGTGCCTCGGCCGGCATCGGCTCCATCCAGCACCTCTCCATGGAGCTCTTCGCGCGCCAGACGGGCATGCCGGTCAACCACGTCCCCTACCGCGGCGGGGCGCCCATCTACACCGACCTGATGACGGGAACGGTTGACCTCTACTTCGGCAACGCCAACGCGCCGGTCGCCTTCGTCAAGGAGGGCAAGCTCCGGGCGCTCGCCCATACCGGCAAGGGGCGGCTCACCTCGCTGCCGGATGTCCCGCCGGTCTCGGACCTGCTCCCGGGCTTTGAGACCTACGAGTGGAACGGCGTCTTCCTGCCCAAGGGCACCTCCCCGGCCGTGGTGGCACGCCTCAACACGTTGCTGAACGAGGCGCTCGGCCGGCCGGACGTGGCCGAGAAACTCCGGAGCCAGGATCTGCAGGCCGAGCGTAACACGCCCGAGAAGTTCGCAGCCTTCTTCGCGGCCCAGAGCCAGCGCTGGCAGGGCTTCGTGCGCGAGGCGGGCATCCGGCTGGAGTAGGGGGATGGCGGAGCGGGCGCACGCCTCGCCGCACCTGCCGGTGCGCGAGGCTTGGCTGGCGCAGGTCGAGGAGGAGGCCCTCGATCCCGACCTGCCGATCGTGGACGCGCACCACCACCTCTGGGACCGCCCGGGTTCCCGCTACCTGCTGGACGACCTGCTGCGCGACACGGGCGGCGGGCACGACGTGCGGGCCACGGTCTATGTCCAGGCCCGGTCCATGTACCGGGCCGAGGGGGCGGAGGAACTCCGCAGCCTTGGCGAGACGGAGTTCGCGAACGGGGTCGCGGCTGAGAGCGCGAGCGGCCTGCATGGCCCGATCCGCGCCTGCGCGGGCATCGTCGGCATGGTGGACCTGATGCTGGGCGACGGCGTCGTCCCCCTGCTGGAGCGGCACATCCGCGCGGGTGGGGAGCGCTTCCGCGGCGTGCGGAACCAGACGGCCTGGCACGCGGCGCCGGAGATCAACTCGAACCCCGTGCCGCCCCGGCCCGGCCTGCTCTCCGAGCCCGCCTTTCGCCGCGGTGCGTCGCGCCTCGCGGAGCGCGGCCTGTTGCTCGACATCTGGGCCTACCACACCCAGCTCGACGAGGTGCTCGCCCTGGCCCGCGCTCTGCCCGGCCTGACGGTGGTGTTGGACCATTGCGGCGGCCCGCTCGGGGCCGGCCCGTACCGGGATCGCCGCGCGGAGGTGCTCGCGGAATGGGGCGGGCGCATGCGCCTCCTCGCGGCGTGCCCGAACGTCGTGGTGAAGCTCGGCGGCCTTGGCATGGCGGTGAACGGCTTCGACTTCGAACTTCAGGAAACGCCCCCTACCTCCGAGCAGCTAGCGGCAGCCTGGCATCCTTACCTGGAGACCTGCGTCGGCGCCTTCGGCGCGGCGCGGTGCATGTTTGAGAGCAACTTCCCCGTGGACAAGGGCAGCGCTGGCTACGTCACGCTGTGGAATGCCTTCAAGCACTTCGCCGCCCCGGCCTCGACGGAGGAAAGGACCGCGCTGTTCAGCGGCACGGCGCTCCGCACCTACCGCCTCCCGCCCCTTCCAACGGACTGAACGAGAAAACAAGGAAACACCGGAACCATGATCGCACGCCGCACCCTGCTCTCCGCTCCCGCGCTGTTCGCGTTGCCCGTCGGGGCACACGCGCAGTCCTGGCCCACGCGCCCCCTCCGTTTGGTGGTCGCCTATCCACCCGGCGGCGCGGTGGACCTTGCCGGCCGGCTGATCGGCGAGGCTCTGAGCGCGCGTCTTGGGCAGTCCGTCGTCGTGGAGAACCGCACCGGTGGTGGAGGCACGATCGGCACGGCTGCCGTCACGAACGCGGCGCCGGACGGCTACACGCTCGGAGCCAGCGCGGTGAACAGCCTCGCCATCAACCAGTACCTCTACCGCAACCTGCCCTACGACCCCGAGAAGGACCTGGTGCCGGTCTCCCTTGGGTGGGAGGCGCCTCTCGTCGTCGTGGTGCCGGTTGATCACGTCCCCTCCAAGACCCTCCAGGAGTTCGTGGCCTGGGCGAAGGCCCGCCCCGACGGCGTGGCCTTCGGCAGTTCGGGCGTGGGCACCACCGTCCATCTCTCGGGCGAGATGCTGTGCCGGCGCACGGGCATCCAGGGCACGCATGTTCCCTTTCGCGGCGGAGCGGATGCGCTGACCTCCATGCTGCGCGGCGACATCCAGTTCGTGGTGGACAACGTGCCGACGGCGCTCGGCAACCTGCGCGGCGGCAAGCTGCGGGCGCTGGCTGTCACCTCGGCCGGGCACTCGCCCGACCTGCCCGACGTGCCCACCATGGCCGAGGCAGGCGTCCCGGACTTCGTCCTGACCTCCTGGGGCGCCATCACCGTGCCCGCCGGCACGCCAGCCCCCGTGGTGCAGCGCCTGTCCGAGGCGATGCAGGACGCCGCGGCAGACCCGGCCGTGCAGGCGCGCTTCCGTCCCACGGGAAACCGCGTTCTCGGAACTACGCCGCAGGAAGCTGCGGCGCGGGCGACAAAGGAGCGGCCGATCTGGGCGCAGCTCGTTCGCCAATCCGGCGCGACGCTCGACTGATGGCAGCGTCCGAGGCGGCGCTCGCGCCCTGGTCGGCAGGGAGTGGGCCACCGGCGACGCCGGTGCCGCCCGGCGCGACGGACTGCCATTTCCACATCTACGACGCCCGGGTTCCCTCCGGCCCGGGCACCCCGCACCATCCGAATGCGCTTGAGGAAGACTACCTCGCGCTCAGGCGCCGCCTGGGCCTGTCGCGCGGCGTGCTGGTGCAGCCCTCGGCCTATGGGACCGACAATGCCCGCCACCTCCGCGCCATGGAGGTTTTGGGACCGGATCAGTACCGCATGGTGGCGGTGGTGGAGCCGGATGTCCCGGAAGCGGCCCTTCGCCGGCTCGACGCGGCGGGCGTGCGCGGCGTCCGCTTCAACCTCACCATGCCCGGCGTGCTGACGGCCGAGGCGGTGGAGCCGCTCGGACGGCGTCTTGCCACGCTGGGGTGGCACATGCAGCTCAACGCCTCCGAAGCCCAGCTCGTCGCGATGGAGCAGACCTTGGCGCAGCTACCCTGCCGCCTGGTCCTGGACCATCTCGGTCAGGTGCCGCACCCGGCAGGTCTGGAGAGCGCCGCCTTCGGCGTCATTCGGCGGCTGCTCGATCGTGGCAGCACCTGGATCAAGATTTCCGGCCCATACATCCGCAGCCGCACGGGACCACCCAGCTACGACGATGCTGGCCGCGTGGCCGCCGCCCTCGCACGAGCGGCACCGAAGCGCCTCCTCTGGGGCAGCGACTGGCCACACCCGACACAGCCGCCCGACCACAAACCCGACGATGCCGATCTCTTGGACCTCGGAGCGGCTTGGGTGGCGTTCCCACCTATCTGGCAGCAGATGCTGGTGGACAATCCAGCGGAACTCTACGGCTTTTGAGGCGGCAGGCAGCGACCATTGTGGCAACTGCTCCCTCCCCGCCCCTCACGCACGACAATAGACCTTTTGTTCGCTATGCATTTGGGTCAGGTTCGTGCAGCACAGTTGCCAAGCACTTACTCTCGAGTTCTGGCAGCCAAGTCCGTTCGGCTCGTCACACCCATCTTCTGGTAGATGTTGTGCAGGTACACTTTAACGGTTCCTTCGGTGAGGTTTAAACGTTCGCCAATCTGCCGGTTCCGCATGCCGCGTTGCACTAGATCTACGATGTCCTTCTCGCGCGGGCTAAGCTGGCAGTTTGAGGTTCTGGCATTTTGCTCCCCACGGGTCCCGAGAATCCTCTCTGCAACTTCGGGATCCAACCAGCGGCGGCCTGCCATGACCGCCTGAACGCACTCCACAAGCACCTGAGGAGCCGCGTCTTTCAGCACCAATCCATTCACGCCTAGCCGCACCGCCTCCGCAGCCTGCGCATCGGTAATGCTGGAAGTGAGCAGGACGATCCGAAATGGCCGGGAGCCGTTCGCCGGCAGGCGGCGGAGCAGCTGCAAGCCATCCTCGCCCGGCATGTTCAAATCGAGCAGCAGGAGGTCCGGATGCGACCCCTCCGTTGCCGCCGGAACCTCGGTTCCTATGGTGCACCGCGCCACGATGTGGTGGCCTGCCCCGGTCAGAAGTCCTGCCAAGCCCTCAAGCACGACCGGATGGTCGTCGGCAATCAGGATCCGGGCCATGAGCCTCGGCCTCCTGGGTCTTGCAGCGGGATCTCCATCGCGAGGCAGAGTCCGCTCGAACCTGATCTGAGCGAGAATTTGCCGCCAAGTGCTGTGACGCGCTCACGCAGCGAGCGTGGACCGATCCCGCGCCGCCTGAGTTCGTTAGCGTCGAAGCATCCTTGTTCAATAAGACAGGCACCATCATTTGAGGTCTCGAGAGTGAGCGCATGGTCTCCAAGCATCGTGGAAATGGTGAGGTGATGTGCCTTGCCATGCTTCGCCGCATTGGCGGCGCTCTCCCGTATGATGTGGCGTAGCTGATGAACCAGACGGCCCGAAACAACAGCTTCCTGCGGTTCAACCTGGAGCATGACAACCAGCCCCCATTGCAGCCGTAGCGCGCCAGCCAACTGATCCAGGTAGCTGCCAAGATCCACCGAGGCCTCTGTGGCCAGAGCCGCTGCCCCGGGACGCAGGCGTGTGATGAAGCCTCGAAGCTCGCGTTGCTCTGCCGCGAGCAAGGACCGACTTCGCTTAGGCGGGACCGAAGCTCCGGCGACACTGTGTGCTCGTGGAGAGCGGCCTGGAGTTTGAGCGCCGCACCGGTCAAGGCCTGGAGGACGCCATCGTGCAGGTCCCGGCTGAGTCGCAATCGATCCTCTGCTGCCGACGCGTCGCGCAGCATGTTCCGCGCGGTCGCCTGTTCAAACGCGACCACCACCCGCGCGGCAACCAAGTCTCCTGTGATGAAGTCCTCAGCCGCGACCTTCCTGCGGCCGGGAATGAGGAGCCCGCCAGTGACCTCTTCGGACCGAACCGGAAAGCAAAGAGCCGCATCAAAGTCACACTGTCGGCGTATGGCTTCGTTAATCGGCGCCTCGCGACTTTGCCAAACGTCCAGGCGGCCCTTGCCACGATGCACGAATGCCACGTTGCCTTCAGCGAGGAAGCTGAATTGGGCAAGCGCTTCCGGCACTGGGGGGTCTATCGCGCCAGGTGGAAAGCGCCTGATAATGGCTTGACCCGCAGACCAGTCCGCCAGCTCCACCCAGGGCTCCAGTGCGTCACTGCGAACAAGGATAGCCCGAGGTGCGGCAAACACCTTTGCCGCATACTCCAGCGCTTCCGACATCGGCTGCTCAGCCGTAGATGTGGCGGCCGGCCAGGTGCCCAGCCGGATCAACTCGTCGCCGAAATGGCGCTGCTGAAGGCTGAACAGGGCCAGCATCGCGCCGACTGCCAGCACATGTGCGCTGTGCACGCCAAAACGGGTGGGTTCAAACTCTGCTGCCAGCCATGTGGGCCAGAAGACGACGCTCGACACCGCGTAGAGGGCCACGAGGCCCACGCTCGTCCAAAGGATGCCACGCCACCCCCATCGGAAGCTGGCACTGAGCAGCGGAAAGGTGAGGAAGGCGAAGAAAGGACTGTCGGCGACCTCGGTAGCGTCCGCGGAGGTGGTGGAAAATCCGGCACGGTCCGGTGTGTAGGGCTTGGGTGGCCA
>NZ_JBHLVZ010000063.1:0-606 GCF_042433125.1 Muricoccus vinaceus
GCCGCCTGAGCCGTGGCCACCTCAAGCCCAAATGCAATTTCCACCACGTTGACGGACGCTACCACTCAGACCTTTCCAAGGACGCAGTTGAGCGGTTCCACGAGCGCGACCTGACGCGCCTCGAGGGTGTCTCGCTGGATGAGTCCGACGACGTCCTGATTCGGGTGGCGCGGCTCCGGGAGGCTCCCCCACCGCCAGCTGACGCGATGTTCGACGGGTGGATACAGGGTCTGGGTGCTGTCACCGAACCGCCCCGCCTCCTTTCCAAGCGCATGGTCACCGTCTCCCTGGATGAGGCATCCGACCTCGAGGAGGCGGGCCTGACCTTACAGGGGGACGTGATGGAGCAGCGAGGCCCCAAAGCTGACCCCCTCAAGGTGGATGTCGTGCTGCGCCTCGAGAACATGCCGGAGTTCTCGAAGGCATTTGAGGAATGGCGCGACGGCCCGTGGGCAACGTGGGCGGAGGCCGAGCGGCCCCGGCGGCGCAGCATCGATGTTTACAACAGGCTGTTCACGGCCCACCAGCGGATGGTCGCGGCTGGGCGAGCCCGGAACTCGCTCAGAACACTGAAGTGGAACCCCGGGTCGGTCAGTTCGAGCCCAA
>NZ_JBHLVZ010000064.1:0-32642 GCF_042433125.1 Muricoccus vinaceus
GCCGCCTGAGCCGTGGCCACCTCAAGCCCAAATGCAATTTCCACCACGTTGACGGACGCTACCCCGTGCCACGCGCCAGGCCGCGCGCGGGATGCCCGGCAAGGTGGTGGCTGAACTCGTGCGCGACCACGGCAGCCATCTCGTCCTCGTTGGCCAGGGTGCGCAGCAACCCCGCGCTGACCGTCACGCGGCCCGAGCCCGATGCTTCGGCGCTCATGGTGGCGGAACCACCGGGGCTGGAATCGAGCAGCACCTCGAAGCCGCATTCCCGGGCGAGATAGGCCGCACAGAAGGGCTGGGATGCGGCGGAGAGGCGCGCGGCGGCACGCGCCAGCATGGCGGCGTCCTGACCGGGTGTCCGCGTGCCGGACTGCAGGGGCGGCGCTTCGGCGATGTCGCGGGCGGCGGCCTCCAGTTCCGGGCCGGAGATGGCGGGCAGGCTGTGCTGGGTGCCGCAACCGGCCAGTGGGGTGGTGGCCAGTGGGGTGGTGGCCAATGCGGCGGCGGCCAGGAAAGCCCTGAGCGCGCCATGGCCTTCATCCCGCCCACGCCTGACGCGCATTCCGCCCCCTGCCCCGCCCTGGCGGCCCTGCGCCGCGCCGGGCTCGTGACATTCCTCTACGGGAGGGGCGCGATGCCAGCTCTTTCCAGCGCGGCGCCGATGGCGGCAACGGTTCGGTTGCGCGGACGGCCGTTTCCTGCCTCGAAGTAGCGGATGGTCTGGAGAGAGCAGCCCACCGCCTCGGCCAGTTGCCTTTCGTTCCATCCGAGAAGCGCGCGCGCCTTCAGGCAGCGAGCGGGGGTAAGGCTTTCGGCCTCCTCCTGCCCTTCGGCGCTGTTGCGGCGGCGGGGCGGCGGGAAAGTGGAGGCCGCATGCATCATGCTCAGCCGCATCGGCTCAGTGCCGCGAGCCGGCGCTGCGGCCGGACCGGCGGACCTTCGAGATGCGGTCCAGCATTTCCGTGGCATAATGGCCAGCCAGGGCAAGGTTAGGCTGATCCGGAGACGCGTTGGTCAGATCCGTCGCGCCCTCGGCGCATTTTGCGACGAAAACCAGCAAGGAGGCGACTTCCTCCAGATCCGCCTTCGGCAATCGGGCGGCAATCACGGCAACCGTCATTTCCACGACATGAAGCCGCATCGCCGTCTCGTCCGGGTTCCAGTCGAGCTTGGCTGAAGCCAAATCAATGGACACAACATTCGCCTTTGCGTGATCGTTTCCGCAATCTAGGGTTGCGGAAAGCCAAGCGGCAAGATGATTCTTGTTGTGAGTGTACGGCATCTGCGAGGTTTTGTAGGCAGAAAATTCAGAGCAAAGACAACCATGAGTTTAGTTGCCTGTCTGGCTCGCCTGATGATTGGGGAGTGTTATCTCGGATCTCGCCTCCCACGGACGGGAGACACGCGCCGGAAAAGCACATTATCTCCAGTGAGCGTACGCGATCAGTCGCATCATGAAATGAGTGGACGGACCCTGGCGACCCTGGTGCCGTCTGTTGCTGAGCAAGGCATGATTCGGCAGGGAGCGGTGCGAGTTCCTCCTTCTCCGTGCATTTCCCGCGCGTGGAGATTGCGCCTCAGGCCGCCGGAGCGTGCCGTTCGCTCACCAATGGAGCGCAGCACCGAGTCAGACTTCGGAAGACCAGAAACTCAGGCGCGATAATGGGGGAGGCGACTTCGGAATCCGGCGCGCGATAGCGACCGTGTGGTGTGCGGGTCAAACAGAGCAAGACCTTGCGGATCGGGAAAGATAAAGCCAGCCGGATCAAAACAAGTCAGTTTTATCCGCGGGATCGCAGGCCTCATTTCGCCAGGTCATGTTGGACCGAGGGACAGCAGCAAAGTGCTCCGCAGGTCCGCGATGCTGGCTTCACGTCAGGCAACCATGGTGAATGAAGGGAACTCGTCGTTATCGAAGCGGCTCACCCATTCCGCTCCAACGGGTGCTCGCGCAAACTCCAGCACCGCCTCCGCCCGATCGTACCGCGGCATGATGGGCCGGAGATCCCCACCGATCCCACGCTGAATTCCGCCCGGCCTACAGCCCGGTTCCGGCGCCGCTGCCGACATCCACCATCAAGGCGGCTCCGGGCAGCGCGAGAACCGCGGGCATGATGATCCTGCCCGAAGCGGCGTTGCCACCCTGCACGCGGTCGCAGAACCTCCGCTCACGGAGACCGGCGACGTGCCGCTCCTCCATGCAGGACAGACTGCAGCGTGTCCTGACGGCGGAAACCGGGGCAGGCGAAACCGCGGCGATCAGCGCCCGCGATGGCCGCGGCCAAGCTCGGCCTGCGCCGCGGCGAAGGCGTCCTCTGCGCTGCGGTAACCGCCCGGACCGGTTCTGTAGGTTTCCGCGTCCCGCGTGAGGCGCCAGCCCCAACCGGCGGAACCCGGCCCCCTGCGTTCCACCACGATTTCGGGCGGAGATGAGGCGGGAAGAAGATGATGAGGGATGACGTTCATCGCACCTTGGACTGATCGTGCATCCACAACCCGCCCCTCACCGGCAGGTGCTGGGATGATCGTGGGGCGCAATAGCTGAGCAGCCGGAATACCCACGACTCGGCGCCGGCTGGCGTCCCGTACGGGATTCGAACCCGTGTTGCAGCCTTGAAAGGGCCGCGTCCTAGGCCTCTAGACGAACGGGACAGGCCGAACCCAGCCGATCTGGCGCGGGCGGGGCGTCACTACAATGCCACGCTGCTCGCGTCCAGCACCCCTCAGAGAGCCAGCGGTGCTTCGGGCGGCACGAGGGGGCTGCGCGGCGAAGGCGCGGAGGCGGGAGAGACGGCTGGAGGCTCCGCCCGAGGGGTGGCCGGCGCCCCGCCCCCGGCCGGGGGCGGGTCGGCGCGCACGGGGGATTCCACCAGCGCGGGCGCCTGCCCTGGCGAGGCGGCGGCGGCCGGGTCGGGCACGGTGTAGTCCGGCACGATCCGCGCCTGGGCGCCCGCGATCACCAGCACCTTCTGCCCGATCGGCAGCGGCGGCACGTCGCGCTGGGTGACGTTGACCAGTTCGCCGTTGGTGCGGCGAACGATGTACTCGGTGCCGCGGTTGTCGTTCAGCGTGCGCTCCGTGGCCGTGCCGAGCAGCCCGCCGATCAGCCCGCCGCCCACTCCGGCCAGGGCGGAGGTGAGATTGCTGCCGGTGGCCGCACCGCCCACGATGCCGCCCGCCGTCGCGCCCACGGCCGCTCCGGTCGCGCCATCGGCGGAGATCGCCACCTCCCGCGCGCCGATGATCACGCCCTGCTGCACCGGGTTCACCTGCTGCACGGCGCGAGTGGCGTAAGTGTCGGCGGAATAGGTGTTCCCGCACCCGGCGAGCAGGAGAAGGGGAAGCAGGAAACGGCTGGACGGCATGGGCACTCCGCGGTCTGTCCTGGGCAGGGCCGGGGGAGTGCCCTGCCCGTCCCAGGTATCGGTGGGGGGCTCAGGGGCGAGTTAAGGCCATGCGGCCAGGGCCACAACCCGAAAGGCCTCAGGCCCGCGCGGCGTCCTGCACATGGAGGGAGGTGGTGACCTCACCGTTCCAGCTCTCGGCACGAAGCACGCCGCAGAGGTGGAGCGGTACGCCCCGGGCGTTCAGGAGCAGCTCGGCCAGCGGGCCCTCCTTGGCGCGGAAGCACACGGCCTTCAGGCGCCCGCCCCCCTCCCCTTCCAGGAACAGGCGTATGGTGGCGCCTTCCTTCCCCACACGGTCGGCGCGCACAACGCGGGCGTGGCGGATGGCGAAGACCGGTTCCTCGTTGCCCGTGCCGAAGGGGGCCAGGCGGGCCACCTGCTCGGCCATGGCGGTGTTGGCGGCGGCCACCGTCAGCGTGCCCTCCACCACCAGCGCGGCCGCACCGGGCAGGTTCGCGGCCTGGGCCAGGCGCTCGTTCAGGAAGGCGTGGAGGGCCTCGCGCCGCTCGGCCCGGAAGGAAAGGCCGGCCGCCATGGCGTGCCCGCCGCCGGTTTCCAGCAGCCCGGCCTGCCGCGCCGCGATCACGGCGCCGCCGAGATCGAGCCCAGGCACGGAGCGGCCGGAGCCCTTGGCCAGCCCGTCCGCCAGGCCGGCGACAATGGCGGGGCGGTTGAAGCGCTCCTTCACCCGGCCGGCGACGATGCCGACCACGCCCGGGTGCCACCCCTCCCCCACGATCAGCAGCACGGGATCGCCCGCGGCGACGGCGGCCTCGGCCATGCGCAGCGCCGTGTCCATGACCCCGGCCTCCACCTCCTGCCGGCGGCGGTTGGTCTGGTCCAGCCGCTCGGCCATGGCCCGGGCCTCGATCGGGTCCTCCTCCAGCAGCATCCGCAGGGCGAGGTCGCTTTCCCCGATGCGGCCGGAGGCGTTGAGGCGCGGGCCGAGGCCGAAGCCCAGCGAATGGGCCGTCGGGATGTCCTTCACCCCCGCCACCTCCAGCAGGGCCGCGATGCCCGGCCGGCCGCGCCGCGCCATCACGCGCAGCCCCTGGGCCACGAGCGCGCGGTTCAGGCCGGCGAGTGGCATCACGTCGCAGACCGTGGCGGTGGCCACGAGGTCCAGCAGGTCCAGCAGCGGCGGCTCGGGGCGGTTCTCGAAGAAGCCGGAGCGGCGGAGATGGCGGTGCAGGGCAACCGCCGTCATGAAGCAGATCGCCCCGGCGCAGAGTGTTCCCAGGCCGGAGTCGCAGTCCAGCCGGTTCGGGTTGACGGTGGCGAGGACCGGCGGCGGCGGGCCCTCGGCCTTGTGGTGGTCCAGAACCACCACATCCGCCCGCCCCTCGGCCGCCGCCAGCGCAACACCGGCGGAAATGCCGCAGTCCACGCAGACGATCAGGGTCGCGCCGGCGTCGCAGAGGGCCGCGATGGCCGGAGCGTTGGGACCGTAGCCTTCCTTGATGCGGTCCGGCACGTAATGGGTGGCGGGCACGCCGAGGTCGCGCAGCACGCGGGTGGTCAACGCGCCCGCGCAGGCGCCATCCGCGTCGTAGTCGGCGAAGACCGCCACCCGCTCCCCCGTCCGCACGGCCTCGGCGAGGCGGGCGGCGGCCCGGTCCATGTCGCGCAGGCAGGAGGGGTCGGGCATGGCGGCGCGGAGCCGCGGCTCCAGGAACTCCGCCGCCGCCTCCACGCCGATCCCGCGCGCGGCCAGCAGGCGCCCGACAAGCTCCGGCACATCCAGGCGCTGGGCGATGGCGAGGCCCGTGCGGGCGTCGCCATCGCGCCAGATCCAGCGGCGGCCCGTGGCGCTGCTGGCGACGCCGAGGACCGCCTCGGCGTCGGGGATAGGAAGATCAGGCAAGGAAGAGGTTCGGCTTCACGCTGAAGTTGTGGTGCCCCTCGATGTAGCGGACCGTGCCGGTCTTGCTGCGCATAACGATCGAATGGGTGATGGCGCGGTTCGCCTTGCGCTGCACGCCGCGCAGCATGGCGCCGGTGGTCACGCCGGTCGCCGAGAACATCACGTCGCCGCGGGCCATGTCCTCGACCTGGAAGATGCGGTCGGGGTCGCTGATGCCCATGGACTTCGCGCGCTCGCGCTGGGTGTCGTCCTCGTAGATCAGGCGGCCCTGCATCTGCCCGCCGATGCAGCGGAGCGCCGCCGCGGCCAGCACGCCCTCGGGCGCGCCGCCCCAGCCGATATACATGTCCACCCCCGCCTCGGGCTGCGAGCAGGCGACCACGCCGGCCACGTCGCCGTCGGGGATCAGCATGATGCGCGCACCCGCCTCGCGGCAGGCGCGGATGATGTCCTTGTGGCGGTCGCGGTCGAGCGTGCAGACCACCAGGTCCTCGATCGAGGACTTCTTCGCCTGGGCGAGGTTGCGCAGGTTCTCCTTGGGGCTGGCATCGATGTGCACGACGCCGTCGGGCAGGCCGGGGCCGACCGCGATCTTGTCCATGTAGATGTCGGGGGCGTGCAGGAAGCCGCCCTTCTCCGCGACCGCGAGGGTCGCGATGGCGTTGGGCATGCCGCGGGCGCAGATGGAGGTGCCCTCCAGCGGGTCGACCGCGATGTCGACCTCGGGACCGCCCGAGCCGACCTTCTCGCCGATGTAGAGCATCGGCGCCTCGTCCATCTCGCCCTCGCCGATCACCACGGTGCCGGTGATGGCGACGCTGTCGAAGGCGCGGCGCATGGCGTCCACCGCTGCGCCGTCGGCGCTGTTCTTGTCGCCGCGGCCGATCCAGCGGGAGGCGGAGATGGCCGCCGCCTCGGTCACGCGGACCAGCTCCATGGCGAGGTTGCGGTCGCTCTGCAGCGGCGCGTCGGGGTTGATGGAGCGGGTGGTGCTCATGGCGTTTCGATCCGGATGAGGGCGGGGGGTTCGAGAACGGCGTCCAGCGCCGCGATGTGGGCCAGGGCCTCGCGCATCGCGACCTCGCGGGCCTCGTGCGTGGTGACGACGACGGGCACGGCCTCGCCGGGCGCGCGGCCGCGCTGGAGCATGGATTCGAGGGAGATGCCGGCGTCGCGCAGGGCGCCCGTGACATCGGCGATCACGCCGGGACGGTCCACCACCATCAGCCGGAGATAATAGGCACCGGTGTGGCGCTCCATGCCGACGGAGGGAAGGGCGGAGAAGGATTCCGCGCCCCAGACGGGGGTGTGGCGGCCACGGGCGATGTCGATCAGGTCCGACACCACGGCGCTTGCCGTCGGCCCGGCGCCGGCGCCGCGGCCGACGAGCACCACGCGGCCGACATGGTCGCCTTCCGCCACCACGGCGTTGAAGACGCCGTCCACGGTGGCCACCGGGTGGCCGGCGGGCACCATGCAGGGATGCACGCGCGTTTCCACGCCCGCCGCGGAGCAGGAGGCGATGCCCAGGAGCTTGATGCGGTAGCCGAGTTCCTCGGCGAGGCGGATGTCGAGCGCGGAAACGGCGCGGATGCCCTCCACGTGCACGGCGTCGAAATCGACCGGGCGGCCGAAGGCCAGCGCCGCGAGGATGGCCAGCTTGTGGGCGGCGTCGATGCCGTCCACGTCGAAGGTGGGGTCGGCCTCGGCATAGCCCAGCTTCTGGGCCTCGCTCAGGGCTTCCGCAAATTCCCGCCCGCGCTCGCGCATCTGGGTCAGGATGTAGTTGCAGGTGCCGTTCAGGATGCCGGTGACGCGGGTGATGCGGTTCGCCGCCAGGCCTTCCCGGATCGCCTTGATGGCGGGGATGCCCCCGGCCACCGCCGCCTCGAAGGCGAGCGGCACGCCGGCCCTGGCGGCGGTTTCCGCAAGCTCCGCGCCGTGAACGGCCAGCAGCGCCTTGTTGGCAGTGACGACGGGCTTGCCGGCCGTCAGCGCCGCCTGGATCAGCGCGCGGGCCGGGCCCTCGCTGCCGCCGATGGTTTCCACCACCACGTCCACAGCCGGGTCGTTGGCGAGCGCCACGGGGTCGTCATACCAGCGCAGCCCGTCGAGGCTGATGCCCCGGTCGCGCGTGCGGTCCCGCGAGGAAACGGCGGTGACGGCGATGCGCCGGCCCGCGCGGGCAGCGACGATCTCGGCGTTCTGGCGCAGCAGGCCGAGCACGCCCGCACCGACCGTGCCGAGGCCGGCCACGGCAACCGCGAGGGGACGGGTCATGCGCGAACGGTGTCCTCTTTGGTGGCCTCGTCCATGGCGGGCGCGGCGTTGTCCCCCTGGAGGAAGGAGCGGATGCCGCGCAGGCCCTGGCGGATGCGGTGGTTGTTCTCCACCAGCGCGATGCGGACATGGTCGTCGCCGTGCTCGCCGAAGCCGATGCCCGGCGCCACCGCCACCTTCGCGCGGGCGAGCAGGAGCTTGGAGAACTCGACGCTGCCGAGGTGGCGGAAGCGTTCGGGAATGGGGGCCCAGATGAACATGGAGGCCTCCGGCGAGGGCACGTCCCAGCCCGCCTGGCGCAGGCCCTTCACGAGCACGTCGCGCCGGTCCTTGTACAGCGCCCGCATCTCCGCGATGCAGTCCTGCGGGCCGTTCAGGGCCGCCGTGGCCGCCACCTGGATCGGCGTGAAGGCGCCGTAGTCGAGATAGGACTTCACCCGCGTCAGCGCCGCGATCAGCTTGGGGTTGCCCACCGCGAAGCCCATGCGCCAGCCCGGCATGTTGTAGGTCTTGGACATGGAGGTGAACTCCACCGCCACGTCCTTGGCGCCCTCCACCTCCAGCACGGAGGGGGGTGGGGTGGTGCCGTAGTACAGCTCCGCATAAGCGAGGTCGGAGAGGATGAAGATCTCGTGGCGGCGGCAGAAGGCGACCAGCTCGCGGTAGAACTCGATGCCCGCGACCAGGGCCGTCGGGTTGGAGGGGAAGTTGACGATCACCGCCGTGGGCTTGGGCACGGAATGGCGCACGGCGCGGTCGATCGCGCGCAGCATCTCGTCATCGGGCGTGTAGGGAATGGAGCGCACGGAGGCGCCGGCGATCAGGAAGCCGAACTGGTGGATCGGATAGGAGGGATTCGGCACCAGGATGGTGTCGCCCGGGGAGGAAATGGCCTGGGCGAGGTTCGCCAGCCCTTCCTTGCTGCCCAGCGTCGCGATCACCTCGGTCTCGGGGTCCAGCCTCACGCCGAAGCGGCGGGCGTAGTAGGCCGCGTGTGCCTTCCGCAGCCCGGGGATGCCCTTGGAGGCGGAGTAGCGGTGCGTGCGCGGGTCCTGCACGGCCTCGATCAGCTTGGCCACGATGTGCGGCGGCGTCGGGCTGTCCGGATTGCCCATGCCGAGGTCCACCACGTCCTCCGCCGCCCCGCGCGCCTTGGCCTTGGCGGCATTGACCTCCGCGAAGACATAGGGCGGCAGGCGGCGGATGCGGTGGAACTCTTCGGTCATGGTTTCGGGTGCTCGGCGTTCTGTTCTTGGGGCAGCGAGGTTGGAGGATAGCGGTGGCGGTCAGCGCCCGCGAGGCGCGATGGACGGGAAGCTGGGTGGCGTCGCGAGATCGGGTGCCGCCGGGGCGGTGAGCCCGGGCGGCGGCCCCTCGGGTGCGGCCTCCTCGATGCGCGGGGCCTCCGTGCCGGGCAGCAGCAGGGTGGCAGGGCCGGTGCCGATGCGGGGCGCGGCCGAGAGCCGCGCCGGCGAGGGCGGGGCGGCCGGCACCACGGCCATGCCCTCGGTGGCCGGGCGGTCCGGCACCGGGGCGCCGGGCATGACGGGGGCGACCGAGGCCGCACGGTTGGCCGCGAGCATGGCGGACAGCTCCGCCCGCGCGCTGGCCGGCCCGCGGGACGGGCGCTGCGGCACGGTGGAAAGGTTGGGCGTGGCCTGGTCCAGGCCAGGGGGCATCGTGCGGCCCTCCAGCGCCTTCCCCGTGATCTGCCGGTAAAACTCGAAGGGCGACTCGCCGGGCGAGCCGACGCAGCCTCCGAGCAGGAGCGGCACGCAGAGCGCGGCGGCCAGCCCTGCAAGCGGGCGCGCTTGTGCCACCCCGCGCTGGTCCCTAGCTTCCTCGCACCGGCTGGCATCCGACCGGGACGGCATGGCCCTCTCTCGCATCGCACGCTCCTCTCATCCGGGGGTTTGCCGCAGATTGGCGGCCGGCGGAAGCCACGGAACGGGGCGCCCGAAACGCCGCCTCGGCGGGATGGCCGGGTCCTGAGCAGGACACGGGGCGCGAAAAAGGGAGAAAACGCGGGCATGAGCCAGAAGCGCAAGAGCGGCCGGACCCCGGCGGATGTGGCGCAGTCCGGGGTCGAGGCGCTCGGCGGGACCACGCAGGGCAGCCCGCCCGCCGCGCAGCGCGGCAAGGTGGCCGCCGGGCCCGCGCCCGACCGCAAGGGCAAGGCGGCGCCGCTGAACACGGGCACCGCGGGGGATGAGCGCGCGCCCATGGTGCGCGCCAGGCCGGCGCAGGCGTCGGCGCAGGCGCCCGTGCCGGCCGCAGAGCCCGCGGCCTCGCGCATCGCCATGGCGGTGGCGGCGTCTTCCCCGCTTCCCGTAATTCCCATGCCGCAAGAGCAGGCCGGCACGCCGCCCTCCGCCCACCCGGCGCCTCCGCCGGTCCCGGCCGACCCGGCGTCCGCGAAGGCCGCGGCATCGGCGCCCGCTGCTCCGGCATCCCCTCCCACACCGATGGCGCAGCCCTCCCTGCCCGCCGATGCCCCAAAGCTCCGCCTGCCCGACCCCGCCGTGGTGAGCCGCACCATGGCGGACGTGGCCGAGCGCGGGCAGCGCATCGTGGCCGAGTTCCTGCGCCGCCAAGGCTCGGGCGACGGCCGGCCGAGCCCGGACCCGCTCAACATCGGCACCGCCTTCCTGGAGATGACGACGCGGCTGATGTCCAACCCCGCGCGACTCGTGCAGGCGCAGATCGGCTTCTGGCAGGACTACCTGACGCTCTGGCAGAACACCGCGCGGCGCATGATGGGCGGCCAGGCGGACCCCGTGATCGCCGAGCGGAAGGGCGACAAGCGCTTCAAGGACGACGCCTGGCGCGAGAACGAGGTCTTCGACTTCATCAAGCAGTCCTACCTGCTTTCCTCCCGCTACTTCACCAACGTGGTTCAGGGGGCGGAGGGGCTGAAGCCCAAGACCGCGCAGAAGCTGGATTTCTACACGCGCCAGTTCGTGGACGCGATGAGCCCGACCAACTTCTGGATGACCAACCCGGAGGTGCTGCGGCGGACCGCCGAGACCGGCGGCGAGAACCTGCTCAAGGGCCTGTCCAACCTGCTGTCGGACCTCGAGCGCGGGCACGGCAAGCTCCGCATCAACATGACCGACGAGAGCAAGTTCCAGATCGGCGAGAACATCGCGGTGACACCGGGCAAGGTGGTCTACCGCAACGCGCTGATGGAGCTGATCCAGTACAGCCCAACGACCGAGACGGTGCTCAAGCGCCCGCTGCTGATCCTGCCGCCCTGGATCAACAAGTTCTACATCCTGGATCTGCGTCCCAAGAACTCCTTCGTGCGCTGGGCGGTGGCCCAGGGGCACACGGTGTTCGTCTGCTCCTGGGTGAACCCGGACGAGGCGCTGGCCGAGATGGGCTTCGAGGATTACATGCGCCTCGGCCCCTATGCCGCGCTGGACGCCATCGAGCAGGCGACGAGGGAGCGGCGGGTCAACGCCATCGGCTATTGCCTCGGCGGCACGCTGCTGGCCTCCACCCTCGCGCACATGGCGAAGAAGGGGGACGACCGCATCGCCTCCGCCACCTTCTTCACGACCATGCTGGACTTCGAGGAAGCGGGGGAACTCGGCGTCTTCATCGACGAGGAGCAGCTCCAGGCCATCGAGGCGAAGATGAGCCATCGCGGCTTCCTGGAGGGGTCGGAAATGGCCGACACCTTCAACATGCTGCGCGCCAACGACCTGATCTGGTCCTTCGTGGTGCAGAACTACCTGCTGGGCCAGGAGCCCTTCCCCTTCGACCTGCTGTTCTGGAACGGCGATTCCACGCGCATGCCGGCGAAGATGCATTCCTTCTACCTGCGCCGCATGTACCAGCAGAACGACCTGGTGAAGCCCGGCGGGGTCGAGCTGGACGGGGTCGCGCTGGACCTGCGGGAGATCGAGGTGCCCTCCTACTTCCTGGCGACACGGGAGGACCACATCGCTCCCTGGAAAAGCAGCTACCGCGCGACGCAGCTCTTCTCCGGGCCGGTCCGCTTCGTCCTGGCCGCCTCCGGCCATATCGCGGGCGTGGTGAACTCCCCCGACAGCGGCAAGTACAGCCACTGGATCAGCGAGGGTGGCTTCCCGGCCGACCCGACCGAGTGGGTCGAGACGGCCACCGAGCTTGCGGGCTCCTGGTGGCCCGACTGGCAGCGCTGGGTTTCTGCGCAGGACCGCGCCACCGTTCCCGCCCGCCAGCCCGGCGAGGGTGCGCTGCCCGCGCTGGAGGATGCGCCCGGCAGCTACGTCAAGGTGATGGCGGGGGACTGAGCCCCCGCCCTCAGAGACCGAAGGGGATCGGCCCCCGGCCACCCCGGTCGGCGGGCACGGGGGAGTCGAAGTCCGCGCCCCACCCATTCACCTCGTCCAGCGCCCGGACGCGCTCGGCCAGGGCCGCGGTGGAAATCTCGCCTTGCGGCAGCGGGCCGGGGTCATTCAGGCGCAGCAGCGTTGCCTCCCCTCCGCGCGGAAACAGGGCGGCGGGCAGGGCGGCGGCCGCCGCGCGGCGGTTGCCCGCGCGCAGCGCGCGGTGGGCCGCGGCCAGGGCCGCGGCCATGCGGGGCGAATCGGCCAGCGGGTCCGCGCCGAGCGCACCGCGCATCTCGTCCCGCGCCAGGCCGATGCCGCCGCGGATGTCGGCGGGCACGGGGATCCAGCGCGGGGTTCCAAGCTCCACCGCCATCCATTCCAGCAGCCCGGCGGCCCGGGCGATGCGCGCGGGCTCGCCGCGGATGCCGTTGCTGGCGCCGGACAGGTCCTGGGCCAGGGCGGCGACCGCCGCGCGGCCAGCCTCCTGCTCGGGCGGCAGCAGGCCAGGAGGCAGTGGCCAGGCGATATTGGGCTGCCGGAGTTCCGCGCAGCCGCCCAGCCCCGCCGCGCCGAGGGCCATGGGGGCGATGAGGAAGAGGGCGCGGCGTCGCAGCATCGGGGCATCCGGGGCGGTTGGGCGCGCAGGATGCCCTGCGGGGCGCCCGGCGTCACGCAAGGGGGGCGTCAGTCCAGTTCCTTGTCGTCGCTGCGCCCGAACTCGATGTCGCGCTGGGCGCGCCGGGTGGCCAGGTTGGCCTGGGGAAGGCGCGTGATGGTGCCGAGGCGGGCCAGCGTGTCCGGGGAGAAGACGGGCGGCGGCAGCGCGGCGCGGGCGCCGCCCGCATCGCCCCGCGCCAGGGCGGCGGCGGCGGATTCCATGCCGGCCATCACGGCCGCGGCCGGCGCATCGGTGCGGATGCCCAGCGCCCGGCGGACCTCGTAGCGCGCGGCGGACAGGGCCGGCGGCGTGTTGGCGCTGAAGTTGTAGAAGGAGCGGTCCGCCCCGACCGCGAGGGTGGTCCATTCCAGGCGGCTGACGGCGACCGCGGCATCGGCCGACTTGCCCAGCAGCACGCCGGTGTTCCCGAAGGCCTCGGCGGCGCCGCTGATGGCGTTCCGCTCCGGCGTCTGCCCGCCATAGCCCGCGAGCGGCGGCACCGGCGGCACGGGCTCCGCGCCCGGAACCGCGCAGGCCCCCAGGACCAGCGCCCCGAACAGGAGGGAAAGGAAGGGCGCGGTCCTCATGGTGTTCTCTTTCTATTCGAGGCTGGCGCGGTGCTCCTTGGCCAGCTCGGCGTAATGGGGGGCGGTGCGGTCCCATCCGGCCCGCTCCTCCGAAGACATGGTGCGCACCAGCCGGGCGGGGGAGCCCAGCCACAATTCGTTGCGTCCGATCACCTTGCCGGGGGCGAGGAGCCCGCCGGCGCCGAGCATGCCGCCTTCCTGGATCACGGCCTTGTCCAGCACGGTGGCGCCCATGCCGACGAAGGCACGGTCCTCGAGGGTGCAGGCGTGGATGATGCAGGCATGGCCGATCGTCACGTCCGCGCCGAGCACCGCCGGCATGGTGCCGGCGTTCACGTGGACGATGGTGCCGTCCTGGATGTTGGTGCGCGGGCCGATGCGGATGAAGTTCGTGTCACCCCGGAGCACGCAGCCGTACCAGATGCTGGAATCCTCACCCAGCTCCACGTCGCCGATCACCGAGGCGGTGGGGGCGACGAAGGCGCTGGGATGGATGGAGGGCCACTTGCCCTTGAACGGGAAAAGCGGCCCGCTCATGCCGCGCGCTCCATGCGGTTCGCGGCTTCGAGCCCAAGCATGAGGTTCATGTTCTGCACCGCCGCGCCCGAGGCGCCCTTCCCGAGGTTGTCCAGCCGGGCGACCAGCACCGCCTGGCCGCGTGCCTCGCTGCCATAGACGCGCAGCTCGACGAGGTCGGTGTTGTTCAGCGCCTCCGGCTCCAGCTTTCCGCCGGGCTCGGCGGGAACCACGCGCACGAACTCCTGGCCCGCATAATAGGAGGCGAGCGCGGCCTCGAGCGCCGCCGGCGAGGGGCGCCCGTTCAGCAGATCGAGGTGCAGCGGGGCGGAGACGAGCATGCCCTGCCGGAAGTCCCCGACACTGGGCACGAAGATCGGGCGGCGCGTGAGGGCGGAGTAATGCTGGAGCTCCGGCAGGTGCTTGTGTTCCAGGCCCAGCCCGTAAAGCTCGAAGGCGGGGGCACCGGCCTCCTCATAGGCGGCGATCATGGCCTTGCCGCCGCCGGAATAGCCGGAGACGGCGTTCACCGTGACGGGGTAGTCGGGCGGCAGGAGGCCTGCCTCCACCAGGGGGCGGAGCAGCAGGATGCCGCCCGTGGGGTAGCAGCCGGGATTGGCCACGCGCGGCGCGGCGGCGATGCGCGCGGCCTGGCCCGGGGCGAGCTCGGGCACGCCATAAACCCAGTCCGGGTCCACGCGGTGGGCCGTGGACGCATCGAGCAGCCGGGGCGCGCGGGCGCCGAGACCGGCAGCGACCGCCGTGGCCTCCTTCGCGGCGGCGTCGGGCAGGCAGAGGATCACGAGGTCCACCTCCGCGAAGAGGTCGCGCTTGGCGGCGGGATCCTTGCGGTGCTCCGACGGCAGCGAGCGGAGGGCGAGGTCGGATCGGCCCTGCAGGCGCTCGACGATCTGGAGGCCGGTGGTGCCGGACTCGCCGTCGATGAAGACGCTGGGGATGCTGCCTTGGGCCATCTTGCTCTCCTCGGAGGGTCGGATTGGGGCTTGGAGGGGCTGGAAACGCAAGAGGGGCGGCCCTTGCGGGCCGCCCCTCCGATGAACAGTCCTGCGCAGGACCGGCGTGGCGCCGGACCCGCCCGGCGTCAGCGCTTGCTGAACTGGAAGGAGCGTCGGGCCTTCGGCTTGCCGTACTTCTTCCGCTCGACCACGCGCGGGTCGCGCGTCAGGAAGCCGGCCTTCTTGAGGATGGGGCGCAGGCCCGGCTCGTAGTTGGTCAGCGCGCGGGACAGGCCGTGGCGCACCGCGCCGGCCTGGCCCGAAAGCCCGCCGCCGACGACCGTGCAGAACACGTCGAACTGCTGGTAGCGGTCGGCCACCAGGAAGGGCTGGGCGATCAGCATGCGCAGCACCGGGCGGGCGAAGTACTTGGAGGCCGGCTTGTCGTTGATCGTGACCGTGCCCTTGCCCGGCATGATCCAGACGCGGGCGATGGCGTTCTTGCGGCGGCCGGTCGCATAGGCGCGGCCGAGGCTGTCGCGCTTGGGCTCACGCGTGATCGCCGCGGACTCGGGGCTGGCGGGCGTGCCGGCGACGAGGTCCTTGAGATCGGCCAGGGAGGTGGCGGTGGTGGCGGTCGTCTCGCTCATGCTCAGGCGGCCTTCTTCGCGACGGCGAGGTTCTTGCGGTTCATCGAACCGACATCCAGCGTCTGGGGCGACTGGCCGGCATGCGGGTGCTCGGCGCCGGCATAGACGTGCAGGTTGCGCATCTGGGCGCGGCCGAGATTGTTGCGGGTGATCATCCGCTCCACGGCCTTCTCGAGCACGCGCTCGGGGAAGCGGCCCTCGAGGCCGGCGCGGATGGAGCGCCCCTTGATGCCGCCGGCATAGCCGGTGTGCCAGTAGAAGATCGACTGCTCGGCCTTGTTGCCGGTCACCCGCACACGCTTGGCGTTGATGATGACCACGTGGTCCCCGCAATCGACATGCGGGGTGAAGGTGGTCTTGTGCTTGCCGCGCAGGCGGTCGGCCACGATGGCGGCGAGGCGGCCGAGGACGAGGCCGTCGGCGTCGATGAGGATCCAGTTCTTCTGGACCTCCGCCGGCTTGATCGAGCGGGTCTGGGTTTGCAGCATGATCCGTGTGTTCAGTCAGAAATGTGAGCCGCATATGGCCGGGATGCCGACGGGCGTCAAGGAAAACCTATGTGGTATCATGATACCACATAGCCTTCCGCCCCTGCTTTCCCCGTGCCGGAGCACCCATCTGGGACGCTGATGCGCCGCTGGTTCCTCCTTCTCCTCTTCCCGCTGATCGCCGCGCTGCTGATGCTCTTGCCGCGTGCCGTGGTGCTGCCGCCCGCCTGGGACCCCACGGCGCCGCTGGACCTTCGGGCGCCGCCGGGCCTGCTGACCCGGTACAAGCTGTCCCGCATGAACCGGGAGCCGGGCGCCTGCCTGGCGGCCTTCGCCGTCTCCGGCATTCCGCTCCAGTCCCTGCCGCCGCAACCCGCGCAGGACGGCTGCGGCATCGCCGAGCCCGTCCGCATGCCGGGCGAGCTTCGCTTCTCCCCTTCCCCGCCCGTGGTGAACTGCCCCATCGCCGCGGCCTGGGTGGTGTTCGAGCGCCACGGGCTGCAGCCCGCCGCCGTGGAGGCCTTCGGCCAGCGGGTGACGGGGGTTCGGCACCTCGGCGCCTACAACTGCCGCAACGTCTATGGGCGCGAGGGCGGGCGGCGCAGCCAGCACGCCACCGCCAACGCGCTGGACGTGGCGGGCTTCACCCTGGCCGACGGGCGCACCGTCGGCCTGCCGCGCGACTGGACGGCGCCCGGCCCGCCCGGGGCCTTCCTGCGCAGCGTGCGGAGCGCCGCCTGCCAGGTCTTCGCGACGGTGCTGGGGCCGGACTACAACGCCGCCCATCACGACCACTTCCATCTGGACCGCGGGGACTGGGGAACATGCCGATGAACCAGCCACCGATCGCCGTGATCGGCGCCTCCGGCCGGTCGGGGGTGGCGCTCTGCCGGGCCCTGGCCGCCGAGGGCCTGCCCTTCCGCCCGGTGGTGCGCGACGCCGGGCGCTGGGCCGCGACCGGATTGTTCGGGGAGCCCCGATTGGCGGACCTGCGGAACCCCGCCGCGCTGCGAGACGCGCTGGCGGGCGCGGCCCGGGTGGTCTCCTGCGCCCATGCCCGCCACGCCCCGTCGATCCTGCAGGCGGCCCCGGCCGGCGCGCCGCTGGTGCTCATGGGCAGCACGCGCCGCTTTTCCCGCTGGGCCGACGACCATGGCGACGGCGTGCGGCGCGGCGAAGCCGCGCTGATGGAGAGCGGCCGGCCCGGCGTGATCCTTCACCCCACCATGATCTACGGCGCGGAAGGAGAGGACAACGTGCAGCGCCTGGCGGCCCTGCTGCGCCGCCTTCCCATCGCGCCCCTGCCCGGCGGCGGCGCCTCGCTGGTGCAGCCGGTCCACCAATCCGACGTGACGCGGGCCCTGGTTTCGGCGCTGCGCCGGGAGTGGGACGGGCCACGGGCCGTGGTCGTGGCGGGGCCCGAGCCCCTCCCCTATGCCGATTTCCTGCGCGCGGTCTGCCGCGCGGCGGGATTTGCCGCGCCGCGCGTGGTGCCGCTGCCGCTCGCGCCGCTGGTGGCGCTTGTTCCCCTGCTGCGGATCATCCCCCGCCTGCCCCGCATCCGCGCCGCCGAGCTGCGCCGGCTGACGGAGGACAAGGCCTTCGACACCGGGCCCATGCGCGCGCTGCTCGGCGTGGACCCGATCGGCCTGGAGGAAGGACTTCGCCTCACCTTCGCGCGCCGGGCCGCCTGACGGGCTTGGCACCCTGGCCGCGCGCCCTCACCATCCGCCCGAACCCCGCAACGGAGACCCCATGCCGATCATCAACCGCATCGCCGAATTCCACGACGACATGACGGCCTGGCGCCGCGACTTCCACCAGCACCCCGAGCTGAACTTCCAGGAGGTCCGCACCGCCGGCATCGTGGCGGAGAAGCTGCGGGAGTTCGGCTGCGACGAGGTGATCACCGGCATCGCCACCACCGGTGTGGTCGGCGTGATCCGGGGGCGCGGCGAGGGCGGTGCCATCGGGCTCCGCGCCGACATGGATGCCCTGCCGATCCACGAGGAATCGGGGGTGCCGCACGCCTCCGTGACGCCGGGCGTGATGCATGCGTGCGGGCATGACGGGCACACCACCATGCTGCTCGGCGCCGCGCGCTACCTCGCGGAGACGCGGAACTTCTCCGGCACGGCCTTTATGATCTTCCAGCCCGCCGAGGAGATGGGCGGCGGCGGCGAGGTGATGGTCAAGGAAGGGTTGTTCGAGCGCTTCCCGATGGACCGCGTGTTCGGCCTGCACAACTGGCCTGGCGCGCCGGAGGGCACCTTCCTGTGGCGCGTGGGGCCGGTGATGGCGGCGGTGGCGGACATCCGCATCACCGTGACCGGCAAGGGCGCGCATGGCGCCATGCCGCACCAGGGGAACGACCCCATCGTCATCGCCTCCCAGATCGTCACCGCCTTCCAGTCCATCGTGGCCCGCAACGTGGAGCCGGTGGAGGCGGGTGTGATCACCATCGGCAAGATCGAGGGCGGCATGGCCTTCAACGTGATCCCCGAGGTGGTGAACCTGCGCGGCACGGCGCGCTGGTACCTGCCGGAGGTCGGCGACATCCTGGAGAGCAAGGTGCGCGCCCTCGCCACCGGCATCGCCGCCGCCTATGGCGCGGAGGCCGAGGTGCATTTCGACCGGATGTACCCCGCCACCATCAACGAGGAAGCCAGCACCGCCCTGGCCGCGGAGGCCGCCCGCGCCGTGGCGGGCGATGCGAAGGTGGAACGTCTCCCCAAGCCCACCATGGGCGGCGAGGACTTCTCCTTCATGCTGAACGCCAAGGACGGCGCCTACCTCATGCTCGGCGCCGGGCGCTCGCCGGAGGACCCGCAGGTCCACCACCCCCGCTACGACTTCAACGACGCGGTGCTGCCCCTGGGCGCCTCCTGGTGGGCGACCATGGTGGAGCGGCAGCTTCCACGGCGGGGCTGATCAGCTCCCGACCCGGAGCGTCGAGACGAGGCCGCGCAGCAGGGCCAGGATCGAGAGGGGGGTGAGCTTGCCGGTGCGGGGGTTGGTCTCGCTCGGCACGCCCTCCACGGTCATGAGCAGGCGGGCGGCCCCGGCCTCAACGCGGATGGTGTGGGTGTTGCGCGCGAGGCCGGGCACCGCCCAGATCTCGACGGTGGTGCGCTCCGGCCCGATGCCGGCCAGGGCCAGGGCGGCGGCGACGTTGACGTTGGCGGGGAAGCCCCGCGCCGCCTCCAGCGCGTTGCCCCTGAAGATCAGCGTGGGTTCCACCACCGCGCCCATATCGAGGCCCTGTTCGGCCAGGTAGGGGGCGCCTTCCAGCCCGCGCGGCGGCTTGCGGGTCTCGATGGTCACGCTTTCCACCGGGCCTTCCGCCACGGCCCGGACGGCGTCCAGCCCGAGGAGGGCGCCGGTGGGCACCAGGATGCGCGCACCGGTCCGCCGGGCCTCCGCCACCAGTTCCATGCGGGGCAGCAGCGCGCCGACCGAGGCGGGGACGAAGATCCGCCCGCGCGCGATGGCGGGCAGCGCGACCTGCTCGAACACGGCGGCCGGGGCGCATTCCACGACGATCTCGGCTTCCTCGGCCAGAGCGGCGAGGGGAACCAGGCGCGGGGGGTGGCGGAAGCCGGCGAGGCTCGCCTCCGCCTTCGCGCCGTCCCGGGCCGAGGCGGCGACGAGGCGCAGGCCTTCCACGCCCGCGTCCAGCCGCCGGGCCAGTTCCAGGCCGATGGCGCCGAGCCCCGCGATTCCGACGGTTTTCTCCACGAGTGGCGCTCCTGTCAGGTGACGGGCGAGAGGCCGCCATCGACGTTGATGGCGGTGCCCGTGACGTAGTCGCCGGGCTGGGAGACCAGCGCCAGGGCCATGGCAGCGAACTCCTCCGCCCGGCCCATGCGGCCCATGGGAATGGCGCGGCCGGATTCCGCCTTCCATTCCTCGTAGCTTCGCCCCTCGGGGGCGGCGGCGTGGCGGCGCACCCACTGGTCGCTGTCGATCTTGCCGACCAGCAGGGCGTTGACGTTGATGCCGAGCGGCGCCCCCTCCCCCGCCAGCACCTTGGTCAGGGCCAGCCCCGCGGCGCGGGAGACGGCGGTGGGGGCGCCCCCCGCGGGCGGCGCCTTGGCCCCGGTGTTCAACACGTTGATCACCCGCCCGAAGCGGCGCTCCGCCATGCCGGGCCAGGCCAGGCGCGTGAGGCGGATGGCGGCGAAGAGCTTGAGGTCCAGGTCCGCCTGCCAGTCCGCGTCGGTGATGGCGACGAAGGGGGCGCGGCGGGAGGTGCCGGCGTTGTTGACGAGGATGTCGATCCCGCCCAGCGCGGCCTCGGCGGCGGCGAAGGCGCGCCCGCAGCCATCGGCGGTGGAAACGTCGGCGGAAACGGGCGCGGCGTTGGGCAGGCCGGCGGCGGCCTCGGCCAGGGAGGCCTGGTCCCGCGCCACGATGGCGACCCGGGCGCCGGCCCCGGCAAAGGCCCAGGCCATGGCGAGGCCGAGCCCGCGGGAGCCGCCGGTGATCAAGGCGCGGCGGCCTTCGAGGGAGAGTTGCACGGCGTTCCTCCGGTTCCTTCGGGGCGCAAGTCCTGAAGGAAGCGCGGGCGCTGTCAACACGGGCAAGGAAGGGAATGGGCGACCTACGGGGCTCGAACCCGCGACATTCGGCACCACAAGCCGACGCTCTACCAACTGAGCTAAGGCCGCCATACTGCTGGAACCGCCGGTTCCAGCCCGCGGCGCGGTTTAGGGTGCGGGACGGCCCTCCGTCAACCGGGACATTTGGGCCGGGACCTTAGCCGGCGGCCCGGACTTCGGCGCCGCGGCGGGTTTCCTTCCACGCGGCGAGGCGGCCCAGCGCCTCGTCCAGCACCGAATCGGCCTTGCAGAAGGCGAAGCGGGCGTAGTGGTTCGGTGCCCCCTCCCCCGCGTAGAAGGCCGAGACGGGAATGGCTGTGACCCTGGCGGCCTCGGTGATGTGGCGGCAGAAGGCCACGTCGTCCCCGGTGAAGCCGAGAGGACGGAAGTCTGCGGTCACGAAGTAGGAGCCCTGGGTGGGCAGCACCGCGAAACCCAGGGCCGAGAGCCCCGCCGCCAGCCGGTCCCGCTTGGCCTGGAGCGAGGTGGAGAGGCCGGCGAAATAGGCGTCGTCCATGCCGAGGCCGACCGCCACCGCCCGCTGGAGGTTGGGTGGCGTGGTGAAGGTCAGGAGCTGGTGCGCCTTGGCCACGTTGGGTGCGAGCGACTTGTCGGCGGTGATGTAGCCCACCTTCCAGCCCGTCAGGCTGAAGGTCTTGCCGGCGCTGCTGATCCGCATGCAGCGCTCCCGCATGCCCGGCAGGGTCATCAGCGGAATGTGAGACCAGCCGTCGAAGGTGAGGTGCTCGTAGACCTCGTCGCACACGGCATAGGCGCCATGGCGCTGGACGAGGTCGGCGACGAAGGCCAGCTCGGCGGCGGTGAAGACCTTGCCGGCCGGGTTCATCGGCGAGTTGAGCAGGATGGCCTTGGTGCGCGGGCCGAAGGCCGCGGCGAGCTCCGCGCGGGGAAGCTCCCACTTCGGGGGCGTCAGGCGCACCAGCTTCGGGATGGCGCCGAGCATCCGCACCACCGGCAGGTAGGTGTCGTAGAGCGGCTCGATCAGCACGCACTCGTCGCCGGGATCCAGCACGGCCATGAGGCAGGCGGTGATGGCTTCCGTGGCGCCGGAGGTGACCACGACCTCCGAGACCGGGTCGATCTCCAGCCCGTAGAAGCGGCGGTTGGCCTCGGCCACCGCCTGGCGAAGCTCGGGCACGCCGGTCAGGGGCGGGTACTGGTTGCGGTGGTCCAGCAGGGCATCCGCCGCGGCGCGGAGCACGGGCTCCGGCCCTTCGTAGTCCGGGAAGCCCTGGCCGAGGTTGATCGCCCCGTGCT
The DNA here is from genome assembly GCF_042433125.1 of Muricoccus vinaceus. Classification (NCBI taxonomy): domain Bacteria; kingdom Pseudomonadati; phylum Pseudomonadota; class Alphaproteobacteria; order Acetobacterales; family Roseomonadaceae; genus Muricoccus; species Muricoccus vinaceus. Next base: position 21,605 of record NZ_JBHLVZ010000064.1, read on the forward strand.
GCACCGCCAGCGCGGACATCACGGTGAACACGGTGGTGCCGGTGGAGGACAGCAGCGCGTTCTGCGGCTTCAGGGCGGGATGGAGTTGGGGGTTCATGCGGGCCTGGTGCGTTCCGGTGGGCGGCGCCCGAGGCCGCCGGGCGAACCCCGTGCGGGCCGGGCCCGTGAAGGGTTGCGCCCATGATGGGGTCGTCAGCCCGCCCGCGCAATCTCACCGGCACGAACTGCCTGCAAATTAGGCAGATTGCCCGCTCCCCTCGTCCGGACGGGGTGGGGCTTTCCAGAATCGCCCGGCTGCGGCATTGCCCGCCCGGCACGGGCCGTGCAACGTCCGCCGGCCAGCGGCCCTCTCCAGGGGGCCGCGGCCAAGACGCGGGAGGAGCGGGGTGCACCGCGCCCCGCGGGATACGGAGCCGATGAAAAAGATCGAAGCGATCATCAAGCCCTTCAAGCTCGACGAGGTGAAGGACGCGCTCCACGAGATCGGGCTGCAAGGCCTGACCGTGGTCGAGGCCAAGGGCTTCGGGCGCCAGAAGGGGCACACCGAACTCTACCGCGGCGCGGAATACGTCGTGGACTTCCTGCCGAAGGTGAAGATCGAGGTGATCTGCTCCGACGACCTGGCCGAGCGCGCCGTGGAGGCCATCACCGCCGCCGCGCGGACAGGGCGGATCGGCGACGGCAAGATCTTCATCACCGACGTGCAGGACGTGGTGCGCATCCGCACCGGCGAGCGCGGCGAAGAGGCCGTGTAAGAAGTTTCCCGCCTGCGGGCCCAGAGGGGCGTGCGGCGGGCCGGGCGGGGCAGGAACGGTCCCGCGAGTTTAACGCGTTTCAGCTCAACAGGGGCCATTACATGGCGAATGACAAGGAAAGCGTCTCCAAGGTGATGGAGATGATCAAGGAGAACAGCGTCGAGTACGTGGACTTCCGGTTCACGGACCCGCGTGGCAAGTGGCAGCACACCGCCCAGCACGTCTCCACCATCGAGGAGGACACCTTCTCCGAAGGCATCATGTTCGACGGTTCGTCGATCGCCGGCTGGAAGGCGATCAACGAGTCCGACATGATCCTCATGCCGGACACGCTGAACGCGTGCATGGACCCCTTCAGCGCGAAGCCGCAGCTGATCCTGTTCTGCGACATCATCGAGCCCTCCACCGGACAGCTTTATTCCCGTGACCCGCGCGGCACGGCGAAGAAGGCCGAGGCCTACCTGAAGTCCGCCGGCATCGGCGACACCGCCTTCTTCGGCCCCGAGGCCGAGTTCTTCGTGTTCGACGACGTGAAGTTCGGCACCGGCGGCAACTACGGCCACTACAAGCTGGAGAGCGGCGAGGGCCCCGGCGCGTCCATGAAGGACTTCCCCGAGGGGAACATGGGCCACCGCCCCGTCGTGAAGGGCGGCTACTTCCCGGTGAACCCGGTCGACAGCGAGGTCGACCTGCGCGCCGAGATGCTGTCGACCATGATGGAAATGGGCGTGCTCGGCGAGAAGCACCACCATGAGGTGGCGCAGAGCCAGCACGAGCTGGGCACCAAGTTCGGCCCGCTGCTGACCCAGGCCGACCACATGCAGATCTACAAGTACTGCATCCACAACGTCGCCCATTCCTACGGCAAGACGGCGACCTTCATGCCGAAGCCGATCTACGGCGACAACGGCTCGGGCATGCACGTGCACCAGTCCATCTGGAAGGACGGCAAGCCGCTCTTCGCCGGCAACGGCTACGCGGACCTGTCGGACTACGCGCTCTGGTACATCGGCGGCATCATCAAGCACGCGAAGTCGCTGAACGCCTTCACCAATCCGCTGACCAATTCCTACAAGCGGCTGATCCCGGGCTTCGAGGCCCCCGTGCTGCTGGCCTACTCGGCCCGCAACCGCTCCGCCTCCTGCCGCATCCCCTACGCGACGAGCCCGAAGGCCAAGCGCGTCGAGGTGCGCTTCCCGGATCCGGGCGCGAACCCCTACCTCGCCTTCGCCGCGATGCTCATGGCGGGCCTGGACGGGATCAAGAACAAGATCCACCCCGGCGACCCCATGGACAAGGACCTCTACGACCTGCCGCCCGAGGAGCTGAAGGGCATCCCGACGGTGTGCGGCTCGCTGCGCGAGGCGCTGGAGTCCCTGGAGGCCGACCACGAGTACCTGCTGGCCGGCGACGTGTTCTCCAAGGACCAGATCGAGAGCTACATCGAGCTGAAGTGGCAGGACGTGTACAAGTTCGAGCACACGCCGCACCCGGTTGAGTTCGAGATGTACTACTCGGTCTGAGCCGGTAGGCTTCCGAGGCCTGTTTCGTGCCGGCCCGCGTCGCAACGACGCGGGCCGGTTGCGTTTTATGGGGCAAGGTTCGCGAACCGGCGGGCCGGATGGAGGAAAGGTGCCATGGAACCGGTCGTCATCGCCGTCGCCATCACCGGGTCGGTGCCGCGCAAGGCCGACAACCCGGCCGTGCCGACCAGCCCGGCGGAGCAGGTGGAATCGACCCATGCCGCCTTCGAGGCCGGGGCCTCCCTGGTCCATATCCATGTCCGCAACCCCGACGAGAGCCCGTCCTCCGACCCCGCCCTTTTTGCCCAGGTGCAGGAGGGGGTGCGGCGCCACTGTCCCGGCATGATCGTGCAGTTCTCCACCGGTGGTCGCGGGCGCGATCCGTCCCAGCGCGGCAACGCGCTGGACCTGCGGCCGGACATGGCCTCGCTTTCCACGGGTTCGGTGAACTTCCCGACCATCGTCTACGAGAATTCCGCGGCCCTGGTGACGGACCTGGCCACGCGCATGCGCGACAACGGCGTGCGGCCGGAGATCGAGGTCTTCGACCTGTCGCACATCCACGGCGCCCGCCGACTGGTGGAGGTCGGGCTGATGGACGAGCGGCCGCATGTGCAGTTCGTGATGGGCGTGAAGAACGCCATGCCGGCGGAGGAGCACCTGCTGGACCTCCTGCTGGGGGAGCTCCGGCGCGTGCTGCCCAAGGCGACCTGGACCGCTGCGGGCATCGGCGCCAATCAGGCACGGGTGATGGAATGGGTGCTGGCCCGCGGGGCGGACGGGGTGCGCACGGGTCTGGAGGACAACATCCGCGTCACCCGCGACCGGCTGGCCGCCAGCAATGCCGAACTGGTGCAAATGGCCGCCGAGGCCGCCTCCCGGCACGGCCGGCGGTCGGCGGGTCCGGAGGAAGCGCGCCGGATGCTGGGCATCGGGCCGGGCTGAAACCGCCCCGCTGCGCGGCAAGTCCCGGCGCGGTCAGCGGTTCCGCATCTGCTCGGGCCAGGTCACCAGGGGGATCAGCGCATTGCCGGCCGCACGGTCGAAGTTGGTCCAGGTGCGGCAGTCCACCATAACCCATCGCCCGGCTTCGGGCCTGGTCGCGCCGGCCATGGCGGGGCAGCGGCGGGTGGAGGCGAACCAGGCCGCCTTGGCCGACCACTCCGCCCCGTCCTGGCCGGGATGATCGAGGTTGACCCAGGCCTCCCAGCGGATCTTGCCCAGGCCCCGCGCGAACCAGAAGCGCTCCATGGCATTGCTTTCGCCGGCCAGGGGATGGGTGAAGTGGTCGGAGACGATGAGGTCCGCCGGGAAGCGGCCGGCGGGCTCGCCCCGGACCAGGAAGGGAAATTCGAGCTGCGCCGGATGCCACCGCGTCAGGCTCATGGCAAAGGCGCGCGGGCACTGATCGACGGAGCGTGTGACGGCGTTCGGCGCCACGCGCTGCCCTCGCGGCCCATCGAAGGCCAGCCAGCCCGGGGCCAGTGCGCCGCCGGGCCGGCAGTCGCGGCCTTGCAGCCACTTCACGCCGTCGCTGTCCTCCGAAAGCGCGAAGGAGGCCTCGGCGCCGCGCAGCACGGCCGCGTCCCCGCCATCCGCGCCCGGGTCGAAACGGCCGAAACGGTTGGAACCGCCGCCGAACTCGAAGGTCTGCGCCGCGGCAGGCAGGCCGCGGAGGGTCGACAGGTAGGCGTCCGAGGCCTGGTAGCCCAGCGGCGCGCCCGCGCGGTGCTCCGGGGCGGGCCAGTCGTGCTTGCGGTAGCCCATTCCCTGTGAGGGCAGGAGCGGCGCCCGCCGCGTGCAGCCGGGCTCGAAGGGCAGGATTCCCGGCATGATCCGCCCCTGTTCATCCAGGCAATTGGACTGCACCAGGTAATCCATGGCCGCCGGCAGTTCCGCCGCCATGGCGTGGGCGGAAAGGGCAAGCAGGACGAGAACCGGGTTCAACCACCGGCGCGGCGCACCACCCCTCGGCCGGATGGGCCCGCACGGCCTCCGGGCCGGGTGAAACGCCTTGTTCCGCATCCCCATGCGCCAGTCGCCCCTCCGCGCACCCGCCCTGCCGGATCGTGCCACACGCCGGTCCCCGCGCGCAGCCCGTCCGCGGCGCCGGGGGCCTGGACGTGGCGGCGGAACCAGGCATGGTGCGGCATCGCAGGCCACGGCCTCGCCACCGGTCCGGGCGGCGGGGTATGTGCCTTGCTTGGCGCACCGGCAAAGGAGAGTGCCCCCTGTTCCTGCCCTCCCCTGGCCGCATGGCCTTCCGTGCCCATGTTGGCGCGGCCTTCGCGCTGATGCTGGCGCCCGTGCTGACGGTGATGGTGATCAGCGTCTTCCGCCAGGAGATCGTCTCCTTCCCGCCTTCCGGGCTGACGCTCGGCTGGTACGTGAATGCCTGGGAAAGGCAGGAATTCGCGCGCGGCTTTTCCACCAGCCTCCAGGTGGCCACCCTCGCCATGCTGATCGGTGTGCCGCTGGGCACCGCCGCCGCCCTCGCGCTGGTACGCGGCCGCCCTCCCGGCGCCTCGGCCCTCAGCACGCTGCTGCTCGGTCCGCTGGCGGTGCCGGGGGTGGTCGCGGGCACGGCGCTCTACATGTTCTACCTGCGGGCCGAGTTCTGGATCGACAGCGACATCACCTCCACGCTGGGGGGGCTGGTGGCCGCCCATGTGCTGCTGACCATTCCCTGGACCGTGCGCCTGGTGACGGCGAGCCTGCAGGGGATGGACATCTCGGCCGAGGAGGCCGCCGCCAATCTCGGCGCCCGCCCCTTCACCGTGTTCCGCCGCATCACGCTGCCGGCCATGCGGCCCGGAATCATCGCCGCCTGCCTGTTCTCCTTTATCCAGAGCTTCGAGAACCTGGAGCTGAGCCTGCTGCTGGTGGGGCCCGGGCGCACCACCCTGCCCGTGGCCATGCTGAACTACCTTGAGTTCCGGGTGGACCCGACGCTGGCGGCCGTCGCCACCGTGCAGATCGTGCTCGTGGCCGTGCTGATGCTCATCACCGACCGCTTCGTTTCCATCGCGAGGACCGTATGACCCGAACCCGCAGCAGGGCCACCGCCTGATGGGCAACCTCGTGCTGGACGGGCTCGGCAAGCGCTTCGGCGCCTCCGTCGCCGTGGAGCGGGTCGATCTCGACGTGCCGCAGGGGCAGATGGTGGCGCTGCTGGGCCCGTCGGGCTGCGGCAAGACCACGACGCTCCGCATGGTCGCGGGCTTCGTGCCGCCGAGTGAGGGGCGCGTGCTGATCGCGGGCAAGGACGTCACCCGCGCCCCGCCGCATGGGCGGGACACGGGCATGGTGTTCCAGTCCTACGCGCTGTTCCCGCACATGACGGTGGCGCAGAACGTGGCCTTTGGCCTGGAAATGCGGCGGGTGAACCGCGCCGATCGGGAATCCCGCACGCGCGAGGCGCTGCGCATGGTCCGGCTGGAGGGGCTGGAGGACCGGCTGCCGCGCCAGCTTTCGGGCGGGCAGCAGCAGCGCGTGGCCCTGGCCCGTGCCCTGGTGGTGAACCCGGCGGTGTTCCTGCTGGACGAGCCGCTGAGCAACCTCGACGCCAAGCTGCGGGGCGAGGTGCGGATGGAGATCCGCGCCCTCCAGCAGCGCCTGGGCCTGACCACCCTGATCGTGACCCATGACCAGGAGGAGGCACTGACCATGGCCGACCGGCTGGTGGTGATGGAACGCGGAAGGGTGCGCCAGGTCGGCACGGCGGAGGACCTGTACGAGCGTCCCGCCGATCCCTTCGTCGCCGGCTTCGTCGGCCGCTGCAACCTGGTGGAGGGGGCGCTGGACTCGCCCGGCGCCTTCCGCGCGGCATCCGGCGCGCTGCTGGCCTGCGCGGGCGGGCCTCCGCCGCCCGGCCGGCCCGTGCTGGCGCTGCGGCCCGAGCATGTGCGGATCACCCCCGCGGAGGGCGGGCCGGCCCGCCTGCGCGCGGTCACCTACCTGGGCGCGCAAACGGAGTATCATGCGGAACTCGGCGGCACGCCCCTGGTGGCGGTGCTGCCGACGCCCGGGGCGGACAGCCCGCTGCGCCGCCTCTCGCCCGGCGATGCCGTGGCGCTTTCGTGGGAACCCTCGGCCGCCCGGCTGCTGCCGGCGGCGCGACATGACGAGAAAGGAGCCTGACGCATGAACATCACGCGACGCGCGACCCTCAGCACCGCCGCCATCGCCGCAGCGGCCGCCGGCCTGCCCGGCATCGCCCGAGCGCAGGCGAAACAGGTGGTGGTGGGCACCTGGGGCGGCGATTACGGCGAGCTGCTACGCCAGCACATCGACACGCCGCTGATGGGGCCCCAGGGCATCGAGGTGCTGCAGGACGTGGCCAATGCGGACCCGCGCAAGACCAAGCTGCTGGCCGAGCGCCAGGCGCGGCGCGGCACCTTCGACGTGGCCTGCCTGTCCGACACGGACATGCAGATGATGGCCCAGCAGAATACGCTGGACACGCTGGACTTCGGCCGGCTGTCGCGCGCGGGCAGCATCGTGCCGGCGCTGCGCAAGCCCTACGCCATCCCGCACATCTATTCGGCGCTGGTGCTGCTCTACAATCCGGACAAGGTGACGACGGCCCCCACCTCCTTCGCGGATATGTGGGACCCCAAGTACCGCGGCCGGGTCGGCTTCTCGGACATCCTGTATTCCACCAACACCTTCGCCGCGGCGATGGCGGGCGGCGGCAGCTTCAGCGACTACGGCCCGGCCAAGGGCAAGCTGATGGAACTCCGCTCGCTCGACGCGAAGATCTTTCCCTCCAACGAGGCGCTGGCGGCCGCGCTGAAGGGCGAGGAGGTGTGGATGACGCCGATGTGGCTGGCACGCGGATACATGTGGCAGAAGGCTGGCATCCCGCTGCGCCACGTGGTGCCGAAGGAAGGCGCCTACGCCATCCTGTTCGAGGCCGCCCTGCCGCGGAACAGCCGCAACAAGGACAACGCCTACACCTACCTGGACGCCATGCTGAAGCCGGAGGCACAGACCGCCTTCGCGGACCGCATGGGCTACCTGCCGACCGTGACGGACGCGACTCTCCCTCCCGAGATCGCGTCCCGCATCAGCCTCAGCGAGGCCGACCAGGCGCGGCTGCGCTCGCCGGACTACGACTACCTGACGCGGGCGCATTCCGAGGTGCTGGACTTCTGGAACAAGCAGTTCAAGGGCTGATCACGTGGCCGCGCTCGTCCTTCCCGCCGGGATCCTGGTTTCGCTGCTGCTCGTCGCGCCGATGCTGCTGCTGTTCCGCATCTCGCTGAACGAGTACAGCCCGACCGAGATGATGGTGGAGGCGATGAGCGCGGCCAACTACCTGCGCGCCGTGGCCGACCCGTACTACCGCAGCGTTCTGGGAACGACGCTGGCGGTGGCCACCGGCAGCACGCTGCTCGCGCTCGTGCTGGGCTTTCCCGCCGCTTACTGGCTGGCGCGGATGCAGGGGCGGTGGAAGAGCCTCGCCACCATCCTGGTGCTGTTCCCTTTGCTGGTGGGCAACGTGGTGCGCGCGGCCGGTTGGATGGCCCTGCTGGGCAATGGCGGAGCGATCAACGCAGGCCTCCGCGGCCTGGGGCTGATCGCGGCGCCGCTGCCGCTGCTTTACAACACCGGCGCCGTTGTGGCGGGGATCGTCGCGGTGGTGCTGCCCTACATGGTGCTGACGCTGTCCGCGGTGATCGAGAGCATTCCGCGGCAGACCGAGGAAGCGGCGTCCAATCTCGGCGCCCACCCGATGACGGTGTTCCGCCGCGTGGTGCTGCCGCTGGCGCTGCCGGGGGTCGCCGCCGGTTCGGTGCTGGTTTTCGTGCTGTGCATGAACACCTATGCCAGCGCGGTGCTTCTGGGCGGGCCGCAGTTCAAGATGATGGCGCCCGCCGTCTACGACCAGTTCGTGCGGGGCAACAACTGGCCCTTTGGCGCGGCGCTGGCCTTTATCCTGCTCGGCATCACGCTGGTGCTGACCGTGGCGGGCAGCGCAATGCTCGGGCGCCGCTACCGCCGCCGGCAATCGGAGGAAACGACATGAGCGACAGCCCGCCCCCGGTCGGCACGGAAATCACGGCCAAGAATACGAAGCTCGGCATGCCGCCCGTGCCGGCGGCCACCGGGCGCGACCGCGGCGCCGGCCCCTACCGGCGGCTGGTGCTGCGTGGCGCGACGATCATCGACGGCACGGGCGCCCCGCCCTGGGGCCCGGCGGACATCGTGGTGGAGGGCGACCGGATCGCCTCCATCACCCCCGTCGGCACGCCGCATCGTCCGATCAGCCCGGGACGACGCCCACCAGGCGGGGACCGCGAGATCGACTGCCACGGCAAGTTCGTGACGCCCGGGTTGATCGACTGCCACACGCATATCGGCGTGCCCTACCACGCGCTGCACGGCACCGTCGCGCCGGCGGACTATGTCTACAAGCTGTGGCTGGCCCACGGCGTGACCACCGTGCGGGAGATGGGCTGCTTCAGTGGGCTGGACTGGGTGGCGGAGCAGCGCGAGGCCTCGGCGGCCAACCGCATCGCCGCGCCACGCATCCGCGCGCATCCCTACTTCCCCGCCGTGAACGACATGCTCAAGACCATCCACACGCCCGACGAGGCGCGGGACTGGCTGCGACGGGCCAAGGACGCGGGCGCGGACGGCGTGAAGTTCTTCGGGGGGCCGCCCGCGATCATGCGCGCGGCGCTGGAGGAATGCGGCAAGCTTGGGCTCCGCAGTGGCTGTCACCATGCACAGCAGGCGGTGACGCGCATGAACGCGCTCACCACGGCCCGCTGGGGCCTGACCAGCGCGGAGCATTATTATGGCCTGCCGGAGGCGCTCTACGACGACCGCGTGGTGCAGGCCTACCCGCCTGGCTACAACTACAACGACGAGTATTTCCGCTTCTCCGCCGCCGGGCAGACCTTCCTCCAGGCGGCCGAGCCGGGCAGCGCCAAGTGGAACGAGGTGCTGGAGCACTTCCTCGAGCTCGACTTCACCTTCGTTCCGACCTTCACGATCTACGACGCCAACCGCGACCTCATGCGCTTCCGCCGCGCCGACTGGCACGACGAGTACACCTGGCCGAGCATGTGGCGCTACTTCCAGCCCGCGCGGGGCGGGCACGGCGCCTACTGGTATCGCTGGTCGGTGTCCAACGAGGTGGAGTGGAAGGCGCACTACCGGCTTTGGATGCAGTTCCTGAACGCCTACAAGAACCGTGGAGGGCGGGTCTGCACCGGCAGCGACTCCGGATTCATCTTCCAGATCTTCGGCTTCGGCTACATCCGTGAACTGGAGCTGCTGCAGGAGGCGGGGTTCAACGGACTGGAGGTGCTGCGTTCGGCGAGCATCCTGGGCGCGGAACTGCTGGGCATCGATCACGAGACTGGCAGCATCGAGGTCGGCAAGATGGCCGACCTGCTGGTGCTGGACGAAAACCCGCTCGAGGACTTCAAGCTGCTCTACGGCACGGGCGCGCTGCGCCTGAACGACGAGACCAACAAGGCCGAGTGGCGGCGCGCGCTTCGTCACACGATCCGCGCCGGCCTGGTCTTCGACGTGGAGGAACTGCTGGGCGATATCCGCGCGATGGTGGCGGCGCAGAAGGAGGCGGAGGCGGGCGAGGCATGATGGACAGCACCGAGTTCATCCTGCTTGCGGGCTTCCTCGGCAGTGGCAAGACCTCTCTGCTCGTGGATTGGCTGGGCCTGCCGGACGCTGCGAATACGGCGGTGATCGTGAACGAAGCCGGTGAAATCGATGTGGATGGCGCCATCGTGGCCGAAGGCGGGACGCTGCCCATGGCGATGCTCGCCAATGGCTGCGTGTGCTGCTCCATGACCAGTGACCTGGTTTTCACCGTGCGTGCTCTGATCGAGGAGCGGGCCCGTGCAGGGCACCCGCCTTTCGCGCGGATCGTGCTGGAATGCTCGGGCCTGTCGCGGCCCGGACCGATCCTGCGCTCGCTGCTCCCGCTGGCGCCACTAGGACTGACCGTTCGTGTCGTGTCCACCTGCGATGCCTCGCAGGCAGTGCAGCACGCCGCGTATTTCGAGGAGGTCTCGGCGCAGCTGGCGGCTGCGGGCACCATCGTTCTGACCAAGCTTGACCTGTCCAGTGCTGAAGCGGCGGCTGCGCTGGCAGCGTCCATCAACCCGCTGGCGACATGCGTGGTGGAGACGGACCGGACCACACGGGCGAGATCGGCATTTCGCCCGGCCGCAGTGAGTGGCGCCATGCCCGAGATCGCCGGAAGCACCGCTCATCCCCGCGTCGCTGTCCTGCGGGCCACCTTCACCGATGCTGCCTCCTGGGAGGACAGGCTTGATTGGATGGAGGACCTTGCAGCCTTCTGCGGGGATCGGCTGTTGCGGGTAAAAGGGTTCGTGCGCCCGCCAGGCTCCACCGTGCCACTGCTTGTGCAGGCCGTAGGCAGCCTTTTCGCCCCACCGCTACCAATGCCCGGCAGTCCGGATCTGCCGGAGGGGCTGGTGGTGATCACCCGCGACCTCGGCGCGGCAGCATTGCGCGGCGGAATGCCGTCCCCGCTCGTGCGAATCGCGGCTATGCGAGAGTCGCCTCTGACCTGCGCACCGGTTGCAGCGACCTGATTTCAGGCTGAAGTTGGGTTAAGCTTCAGTAGCCGATTGCAGCCTTTGTCGGCTGGGCTGCCGAAGGCTGAAGACACGACCTGTGATCTCGGACACCCCCCAACGGCGAACCCCCACATGCTGTTTATGAGCATGTGGGGGTTTATGTTGTGTACGTTCCGGC
>NZ_JBHLVZ010000065.1:0-62283 GCF_042433125.1 Muricoccus vinaceus
GCCTCCGTCCGACGCATGCTCCGAAGGCTCTGTCAGAAAACTACATGATCTCGGACGGACTCTAAGGCGATCGCGCTGAGTGCCCTCACGGAGGGATGGTGCCCGCGCCGTCGCCTCGCGCATGCTGGATTGCGCGCTCCGCCACGCGGCGGCCGAGCAGATCCGCTGCAATCACGTCGCTGGGGTAGTGGATGCCCGCCCAGATCCTGGACTCCCCGGCCTCGCGGGCCAGCGCCGCCAAGGCCTCGCCGTCACGCGGGAACAGGTGCGCCAGCACTGCCGCGGCCGCCGTCGAGAAGCAGGTGTGCGCCGACGGGTAGCTCGGGTGATTGGGCACGGCGATCACCGGGCGGAACTCGCGGTCCAACTGCATCGGACGAATGGTCCAGTACGCGTACTTCGCGTCCCAGCATGCGATCCCGCTGTCGTAAAGCGCCACGTTCAGCAACGCATAGGCGCGCGCCGCGCGGGCCGGGTCCGACGCTTGCCCGTACTCCATCAACAGCCGCCCCGCATGGTTGCTCCAGTACTCATGGCTGCGGAGGCCCCCGGCCGCCGCTTCCCAATAGAAGGCACGGGCGTTGGTGGACGGGGTCCGCTCCACGGCACGAAGCGCTGCCATCTCCGTCGCGCGCTCCACCGAATCGCTTGCTGGCGGCGGAGGCGGCCGAAACTCACCGCCCGAAGACATGAGCCATGGTACCCATCCCGGCGCCTGTGCCAGAGCTGGGTTGGAGCCCGTCCACCCGCCCGGGGCCGCTGGCACCGACCCTGTCCAGGGCTGATCCGTGCGGTCGCGCCTCGCCCGGTCCAATGCCGCAGCCGCGACTTGCCGCCCGAGCGCGGCCCCGGCCGTCACGTCGCTCGGATACGAGACGCCCGCCACCAGTCGCAGCCGTCCCGCCTCTTCTGCCAGCCGCGCGAGCTCGGCCGCGCGACCTGGAAAGATCTCGGACAAGATGGTGGCCCCGACAGCACCTGCGACGGCCTGCTCATCTGGGTAAGAGGGATGTGCGGGAGGCGCGACGGCGGGTCGCAGCCCTTCGTCGGCGGAACCAGGCCATGGGCGGTTGTAAGCCGCCTTGCTATCCCAGGCGGCAGCCATCGCGTCGGCCAGCGCGGTGTGCAGTACCGCCAGGTGCCTCGAGGCGAGATTGACTGGTATGCCGGCCCGTAGCGCCTCCTCCATCGCAATTTGGTTCCAGCGGTAGGACGGCGCGGCGGCGTTCCACCAAGCGATGCGCCCAAGCGTCTCCGCGTCGCGCGAGGCCTGCATCGCACGGAGCTGTCCCGCCTCCGCGCGCGTCGCCGCAGCATCGGGCGGCGGGGGCAGGCGGAACTGCCCCGCCGAGGCCAGCACCCAGGTCTGCCACGTCTTGGGATGCACCTCGGCACCCGCCGCGCCGATGGGCTGCGCGCGTCCGGTCCCGCACAGGACAACCGAGGCGCTGAGGAGCACAGCCGCGCCCCATGCGCGGCGGCTCTGTTTCAACGTGTTCATGACGTTTCTCCTTGATCGCGCACCACGGTTGTCACTGCCGCGTCACGACGACTTCGAGGTACTCGCTCGGCACGATCAGCGTGTCCGCGCCGCCGCGGTTAGCCCGCTCGATCAGCACGAGCATGTCGTTCTCCAGCGCCTCGGCTCCCGCGCCGTCGAGTGCCGCGAAAGCGCGGTTCATCGGGCCGTAGTAGGTCCGGAAGATCTCGAGCATGTGGGCGGCCGAGCGATAGCGGAAGTTGAAGACCTGCTTCGTCGCCGACACCGCTTGGCCCGGGAACAGATCGGCCAGCCGCACCTCCGTGCCCCAAAGCGCGGGCGAGCGTACGCCGGCTGGCGGCGGCAGGTGCCTCCCGATCGTCTTGAAGACCTGGCCGATGAAGCCCTCTGGCGTCCAGTTGGCGAGGCCGATCCGACCGCCGCGACGTACGACGCGGATCAGCTCCGCCGCAGCCTTCTCCTGGTCTGGCGTGAACATGACGCCGAGGGTCGAGAGCGCGACGTCAAAGCTCCTATCCTCGAACGGCAGCGCCTCGGCATCGGCGGACTGGAAGGCGACGACCAGGCGCTCGGCGGCTGCCCGCTCCCGACCCCGCTCCAGCAGCTCACCGACGTAGTCCGTCGAGGTCACCTGCGCGAAGCGCCGAGCCGCCGCGAGCGTGGCATTGCCGTTTCCGGCCGCGACATCGAGCACGCGCTCGCCCGCGCGCAGGTCCACCGCCTCACAGATCCGCTCGCCGATGATCTGCAGCGTGGTGCCGATGATGGCGTAATCGCCCGCGGCCCAGGTCGCCTGCTGACGGGTCTTCACGGCCGCGAGATCGGGCGCCGTGGCGGCTGACTGGGGCAGGATGGCAGATGCGGACATGATCATTCTCCTTGGGCCGAGCAGGGCTTCGATGCGCCGCCTCTGGAGCGGAGGCGGCTTGGGGTCGGGACACGGGCGGCGAACACGATCGCTCTTCCTTCCTGCGGTTCGCTGCTATGCTTACCGCCCGCACGCGGAGAGGACCCGCGGGCCCGTTGCCCAGCACGTCGCCTCCTCGCCCCCTTCTCGTAGCGGCAGCGCGTGGAGGTGGCCGTGGGAGGCGGCGTGGGAATGCGCATGGAATCGGACCCGCCAGGTCGGGGAGAGAGCGCTCCAGCGCTGGAGATCCGCCTCCTCGGGCCGCTGACCGTCCTTCATGCGGGCGTGCCGCTCACGCTGCCGGCATCGCGCAAGGTCCGTGCGCTCCTTGCCTACCTCGCGCTGACCCCGCAGCCCGCCCAGCGTGGCCAGCTCTGCGAACTCCTATGGGACGTTCCCAACGACCCACGCGGCGAACTCCGATGGTGCCTCAGCCGTATAAGGAGCGTCTTGGACGAGCCCGGCCATCACCGGGTCGAAACGCGGATGGACGCGGTCGCCCTGGACTTGGCGGGCTGCGCCGTGGACGCGATCGAGTTCGACCGTGCCGGGCGCGAAGACTTCGCCACGCTTTCGATCGTGCGCCTGAGAGCGCTGGCCAATCTTGTTGCCGGCGACTTCCTCGAAGGTCTCGAGATTGAGCGCCAGCCCATCTTCAATGCTTGGCTTATCGCCCGGCGCCGCCACTTTCGCGACCTTCACGCCGCCCTGCTGGAACAGCTCGCCGCACAGCTCGCGGACGCTGACGCGTCCGCAATCCTTGAGCGCTGGCTCCGGCTCGCCCCGTTCGACCTCCGACCGCACGAGGCCGTCCTGAACACGCTCGCGCGCCGCGGCCGCATCCGGGAGGGAGAGGAACACCTCGCTGCAACGCTTCGGCTATTCGCCGCCGAAGGCCTCGACGCCGCGCCCCTCCGAGCCTTGTGGCGGTCGGCCCGTTCCGGTGGAGGTCACGCCGGGGTGGATGACCCGTCAGCGCCCCGAACCGCCGCGACCCCCGTACCGCCTCCAACCTCGGCGGAGGTGACGCCCGTCACGGCCCGCCGGGCGTCGGTCGCCGTAATGCCGTTCACCGACCTCACCGCTGGGTCAACGCCCGGCGGAAGGCTCGGGGACGCGCTCACCTACGACGTGATCACGCGACTGGCGAAGCTACGCAGCCTGTTCGTGATCGCGCAGGGCACTGTCTTTGCACTGCGGGAGCGCGGCATAGCCTCGGCAGAGGCAGGCCGGACCCTCGGCGTCGACTATGTTGTGGGCGGATCGGTGCAGCGCCGGGGCAAACGCCTCGCCGTGGCGATCGAACTGACGGAGGCACGGACCGCGCGCATCGTCTGGGCCGAAGTCTTCGACCACTCGTCGGACGAGACTTTCCTCGCCCTTGAGGAGATCGGTAATCGGATCGTTGCTTCCATTGCCGGCGAGATCGAGGCGATCGAACGCAACCACGCTGTCCTGAAGCCGCCAGATTCACTCGACGCGTGGGAGGCGCATCACCGCGGCCTCTGGCACATGTATCGCTTCAACAAGCCTGACAATGAGCGGGCCCGGCATTTCTTTGAGACTGCCTTACGCCTCGATCCCACCTTCTCACGCGCCTATGCCGGCCTTTCCTTTACCCACTGGCAGAACGCGTTCCAGGGCTGGGCATCGCGCGAGGAAGAAATCGAGCGGGCCTACGCCTCCGCGGGGCAGGGCCTGATGGCTGACGACCGCGACCCCGCCGCGCACTGGGCCATGGGCCGGGCCCTTTGGCTGCGCGGCCGCCACGATCAATCGGTGGAGGAGCTGGGCAAGGCCGTGGAGCTGAGCCCGAACTTCGCGCTCGGCCACTACACGCTTGCCTTCGTGCATTCGCTGACTGGCGACCCGGCGGTAGCCGTTACGGCTGCTGAACACTCGCAACGACTCAGCCCCTTCGACCCGATGCTCTTCGGCATACTCGGCTCGCGCGCCATGGCGCTCCTGCGCCTCGGCCAGTTCGGGGAGGCGGCCGATGCGAGTTTGAAGGCCGCGGCACGCCCGAACGCTCACGCCCATATACTGGCGATCGCGGCCGTGTCCCTCGCCCTGGCCGAACGCCTGGATGAGGCGCGCGCCCATGTTGCCGTGATCCGCAGGACGCTGCCGAGCTACCGCGTGGACGACCTCATCGCCGCGATGCAGCCCGTGCCGGAGGGGGAAAGCCTGTTCCGGGAAGGTGCAAGGCGCATCGGCTTGGAGTAACGCCGGCTCCGACATGTCCTGAGACGCGCGTCGTATCCGACGGGGCTGGTCTCTCGGCCGCGGCGGGCGTGGGCACCGGAGCAGGCCGCCGGGGCAGGGGAGGGGACGCGTTGTCGGGCCTGCGCGAATGTGACGCGGCCTGTTCCGTCCGAAAAATAGGATTAGTGGACGGAATAGCGTTGCCGGACGTGCAGGTGTCCCCCACCACGCCACGCTAGAAGCAGATTTATGCAAAAACAGCATGTTATTTCGGTTTGGCCGTCACTTATGCACGATAATCTTTTATTATCGTGCCCAAGGGACAGGGACGGGGCGGTTGCCACAGGAAAGTGGCTCCTTGCACAGTTGTGTGGGCAGCAACAGGGACGTGAGGGCGCCCGCTGTACCCGCCGGAAAGAAGGGCAGGGGTGTGGGGACCAGCGCTGGATCGCCAGCAAAGGCGGAACTTTCCTGCCCCTGGTGGATGGAGTGTCTGCCCTGCCGCTTGCTCCCGTGGTGATCGCCGGCCGGGTCTAGCCAGAACGCTTGGTCGTAGCGGGCTGAGCTGGTGGCTGATTGCCATCGCCCACCGCTATGGCCAGTCCGGACGCCTGTGGGAGACCTGCCAGCCGGCAATTAGACCTTCCACGCGCGGCATCCTCGCCAACCACGGTAAGCCCGTGCGTCCAGCCGCGGCGCTCACGTCGGCTGAACCAGGGGAGGGCCGGCGTAGTCTCTGATCTCTTGAGGCGGTGGGCAGGCCAGATGAGCCTGCAACTGATGCAGGAGGTTCCCTGTGGCCATGAATGGGGGCGTGATGAGATAACCCGACGTGCATAGGATAGCTCCCATGAACGCCACGGCTCCGTGCACCACCGCCGACCTCACCCGTGACCTTCGCGTCCTAGACAGTATCGTGGCTGGCCACGCCGGTGCGTGTACGCCGCAGTTGCCATTCCTGTTCCTAAGCCGTGACTGAACTTTTCTCTCGCTTTCTGACCTTCTCCCGCGCCGAGTGGGCCCGCCTACGCGACGAGGCGCCTATGGCGCTCTCGGCTGAGGAAGTTGCTCGTCTTCGCACCATGGGCGACCGCCTCGACCTTGCGGGGGTAGAGGAGGTGTACCCCCCGCTCTCGCGGCTCCTGGCGATGCATGTCGAGGCGGCGCAGGCGCTGTTCCAGGCGCGGCGGCGCTTTCTTGGCGACACAGGGACGAAGGTGCCCTTCATCATCGGCATCGGCGGGTCGGTCGCAGTTGGTAAATCTACGACGGCTCGTGTCCTGCAGGCCCTCCTCTCTCGCTGGCCGAGGACGCCTCGTGTGAATCTCGTTACGACTGACGGCTTCTTGCGCCCGAATGTTGAATTGGAGCGCCGCGCACTAATGCGGCGGAAAGGTTTTCCGGAAAGCTATGACCTGCCAGCGCTCCTTCGCTTCCTCTCCGATGTGAAGGCGGGTGCGCACCTCGTACGTGCGCCTGTCTACTCGCACCTGACCTATGACGTGCTGCCGGGCGAGGCCGCGGTAGTGGACAGGCCCGACATCCTGATCCTGGAGGGCATCAACGTGCTGCACGCAGGTGCCCCGCCCCATGGCGGACAGAACGTGCCCTTCGTGTCCGACTTCCTTGATTTCACAATCTACATCGACGCGGCGGAGGAGGCGCTCGCGGGTTGGTACGTCGAGCGCTTTCTGGCGCTGCGCGACACTGCCTTTCGCGATCCCCAATCCTACTTTCACCGTTACGCCAAGCTGAGTGACGCGGAGGCCATCGAGACGGCAGACGCGCTCTGGCAGGGGATCAACCTTGTCAATCTGCGGGAGAACATTCTGCCCACGCGGGTGCGAGCGGACCTGATCCTGCGAAAAGAAGAAAACCATCAGGTCGAGGAGATTGCGTTGCGTCGCCTATAAGCGGTTGCAGGGATGTCCTGCTTCCTAACCAACCGTGAGCTTGTCCGTAGGCCTCCATCGCCGCCGTGCGGGGCAACTAGGTCGAAACAAACCCAGCACCTGCGCCCCGCGTAGCTGCTCGCAGAACACGACGACTCCTGCCTCGTCTACCCCGTGCGTCTAGAAAACACCCAATGTAACGTCCAGGCCAGTGTTGGACCAGATCGGGGGCAGCCAAATGGTCAAGTCGCCGCAACCGATCAGGCCCTAGCTGAACTCACGCCATTTCCGCACCCGGTAGCGGACCTTGGGACGTCCACCCCGTACCGCTTTCCTGCTCATGCACCACAGCCCACAGGACTTCCGCGATGACGGCAACGGTCAAGCGCATCTCCAACCCCGCCGCCTAGAGCTCAGAAACAGCCTAATCTAGCTCAGAAGCACCCTTGCCAGGTACTGTTGTCAAGGCATCAATGGCTGAACCACAGCTCTTGGTCCAACGTGTTTCACCACCTTCCCCTGAGTGCACTCCGCGCCTTCGAGGCTGCTGCGCGCACTGGTTCTTTCCGCCGGGCGGCGGAAGACCTTGGTCTGACTCCAAGCGCGGTGAGCCACGCCATCCGGGCGCTGGAGCGTGATCTTGGGACAGTGCTCTTCGAACGCGAAGGACGTTCGGTCAAGCTGACCCCCGAGGGGGACACTCTGATGCGGCATGTGGAACGCGGCTTTGGCGAACTACAACTTGGCATCAGCAGCGTTGCGGCCCGGCGGCCAGAACTCCTGAAGCTGCACAGCGCCCCGAGCTTCGCGGCGCAATGGCTCGTGCCACGCCTCGGGCGCTTGATGACAGAGTGCGAAGGACTGGATCTGCGGATCGCCGCCGGCACAGACTACACGCGCTTTCTCGCCGACGAGTTCGACGCAGATGTTGTCTACGGCACACCGTCATCGGACTTCCTGGGAAGCGCTGGCCTGCAAAGCATGATTGTACTGCCTCTTGGAACAGAAGTAGTGTCGCCGCTTTGTGCACCGTCCCTCGCACCGATGATCCGCAACGCGCAGGATCTTTTTGGGCAGGTACTCATCGAGAGCGACAACAAGCGCGTGCGCTGGCCCGCTTGGTTCGCCGCCAACGGCCTATCGGCGCCGTTGCCAAAGGGCCCGCGCTTCGACCGAAGCTTCATCTCGATCAGTGCGGCGGTTGATGGTCTTGGCGTGGCACTAGAGTCCACCATGCTGGCGGAACGTGAACTGGCCTCCGGCCGCCTCATGCGGCCGCTAAAGGGCATCTGCGAGGACGTGGTCTACACCGGGCATTGGCTCGTCTACCCAGCCAAGCGGCGCTATGCGCGTTCCATGACCCTGTTCCTCCGCTGGCTTGGGCGGGAACTGGAACTAGATGTTGGGCTCGATCAGGCAGAGTAGCCGGATCTCGGCTCCAAGCCGGAGGCACACGATCCCACCAAACTACAGGTGAATTAATCTCACCAAAACACGCGAATTTCTCGCTTGTTGGTGAGTGGATGGATAGCTCACATCTCCATTAACGAATAATGGAGGACGTCGAATGCTTCTCACCGGCAAGACCGCGGTGATCTCGGGCGCGGCAAGTGCCCGAGGAATTGGACGGGCTACGGCGAAGCTCTTCGCCGAGCACGGCGCACGGGTCGCGATCCTCGACCTCGATGCTCAAGGCGCCGCGGGTGCCGCAGCGGAACTCGGCCACGGGCATGTCGGCATTGGCTGCGACGTATCCGACCCTGGCAGCTGTCGGCAAGCCGCCGAGCAGGCGATCACGGCACTCGGGATGGTCGACGTCCTCATCAACAACGCTGGCATCTCCCAGGCCGTCAAGACGATGGAGATCCGGCCGGAGGACTGGAAGCGCATCGTCGACGTCAACATGGCGGGTGTCCTCTATCTGAGCCAAGCCTTCATTCCGCATATGCGTGAGCGTCAGCAGGGCTCAATCGCCTGCATGTCCTCCGTGTCGGCTCAGCGTGGCGGTGGCATTTTCGGCGGCCCGCACTACTCGGCCGCCAAGGCCGGCGTGCTCGGCTTGGCCAAGGCAATGGCGCGCGAGCTGGGACCGGACGGCATCCGGGTGAACAGCGTCACGCCCGGACTGATCCAGACCGACATCACCGGCGGCAAGCTGACCAACGAGATGCGGGCGGACATCATCAAGGGCATCCCACTGAACCGGTTAGGTGACGCAATCGACGTCGCACGGATCTACCTTTTCCTTGCCTCCGACCTGTCCTCCTACGTCACAGGCGCGGTGATCGACGTCAACGGCGGCATGCTGATCCACTAAGGACGTTACCCGCATCGGCGGGACCGATATCGACAAGCAAACGGGAGGAGACGCGGAATGGAAACGCGAACAATGCCGCTCGCCAACGCGCCGGCGCTAGAGGAGCGCGCCTGGCGCATCCGGCGCAACGCGCTGCGCATGGGCGAGGTGCAAGGCCAAGGCTACATCGCTCAGGCACTCGGTGTGGCAGATGTGCTGGCAGTCTCTTACTTCCACGCACTGCGCTATCGCCCTGAGGAGCCGGATTGGGAGGGACGTGACCGCTTCCTCCTTTCCATCGGACACTACGCCATCGCGCTCTACGCCGCGTTGATCGAGGCGGACATCATCCCGCAGGACGAACTCGAAACCTACGGCACCGACGACAGCCGCCTGCCCATGTCGGCCATGGCCAGCTACACGCCGGGGATGGAGATCAGCGGCGGCTCCCTTGGCATCGGCCTTGGTATCGCCATCGGCATCGGGCTTGGCCTCAAGCGCAAGGGCTCCGATCGCTTCGTCTACAACCTGATGTCCGACGGCGAGCTGGACGAGGGCCCGACCTGGGAGGCCGCCATGTCCGCGGGACACTGGCGCTTGGACAACCTGATCTGCATCGTGGACGTGAACCGTATGCAGGCGGACGGCGTCTCGACCGGTGTGCTGAACTTCGAACCGCTGCCTGCCAAGTGGGAGGCCTTCGGCTGGCATGTCCAACGGGTGGACGGCAACAACATCGGCGCCCTCGTCCACGCCTTCGACACCGCGCGCGGCCTAACCGAACAGAAGCCGCGCGTCATCATCTGCGACACGAAGATGGCGAAGGGCGTGCCATTTCTGGAAGCGCGGGAGAAGTCGCACTTCATCCGGGTGGACGAAGGAGAATGGAGCCTAGCCCTCGAGGCATTGGACGCTGGGAGGCAGACATGAACCGGGTCAAGCGGGGTCCCTGGCGCGACGGTTTGGTGGGCAGCCCCATGGCGGCGGTGGTTGATCCCTCCAAGCCGCGGCGGACCACATCGGCCATGATCGCCTCGATTGCTTCCGAAGGGCAGAAGACCAGCGCAGCGCCCTTCGGACATGCGCTGGTCGAGGCGGCACGGGAGCGGCCGGAGATCGTTGGTATGACGGCCGACCTAGGCAAATACACGGACCTGCACGTGTTCGGTGCAGCTTACCCGGACCGCTACTACCAGATGGGCATGGCCGAGCAGAACATGATGCTCGCCGCCGCCGGCATGGCGCATGAAGGCTTCGTGCCCTTCGTGACGACCTATGCTGTCTTTGCCTCACGTCGAACCTACGACTTCATTAGCCAGGGGATCGTGGAAGAGGGGCTGAACGTCAAGATCTGCTGTGCCCTTCCTGGTCTGACGACCGGCTACGGCCCGAGCCACCAGGCCACCGAGGATGTCGCGATCTTTCGCGGCATGCCGGACCTGACCATCGTCGATCCCTGCGACGCACTGGACATCGGCCAGGCCACGCACGCCATCGCGGCCCATGAAGGTCCGGTCTACATGCGCCTGCTACGCGGCAAGGTGCCGCTGGTGCTGGACGAGTACGATTACCACTTCGAGTTGGGACGGGCAAAGCTGCTACAGGACGGTGCCGACGTGCTCGTCATCTCCTCTGGCCTTATGACAATGCGTGCCTTGGAAGCTGCGAAGCTTCTCGGGGCAGACAACGTAAGCGTTGCCGTCCTGCACTCGCCGACCATCAAGCCGCTGGATGAGACGACCATCGTTCGTGAGGCCGCTCGTACTGGCCGCGCAGTGGTGGTTGCAGAGAACCACTCTGTCATTGGCGGGCTGGGCGAGGCCGTGGCGGGTGCGCTCCTGCGGAACGGTGTGGCGCCGCCCCTTTTCAGGCAGGTCGCCCTGCCCGACGCCTTCCTCGACGCAGGTGCCCTGCCGACCCTGCACGACCGCTACGGCATCTCAGCCGAGGCCATGGCGCGGAGCATCAAGAGCTGGCTTTAGCCCCTAGTCTCCACCCAAAAAGATCAAAACGGAGGAAACAATGATAACGTTCGAGACCACCCGTCGCACGGCGCTGCTCGGCGCTGCCGGTATCCTTGCAGCCCCAGCCACGCTGCGGGCCCAGGGCCAGGTGCGGCTCACGCTCGGCCACGGTGCCGCACCGGGCAATCCGCGTAGCCTGGCAGCCGAGCGCATGGCATTGCGGCTGCGTGAACGAAGCAATGGCCGGATTGAAATGCGCGTCGCCGGCTCCGCCCAACTCGGTGACGACGCGGCGATGCTGACGGCACTTCGAACCGGTACGCTCGACCTTTCGGTGAATAGCCAGGGCGCCTCATCGGCGGTGCTGCCAGAATTGGCGGCGCTCGGCCTGCCCTTCCTCTTCGCGGACCCTTCTGCCGCCTATCGCGTGGTGGACGGCTCGGTGGGCGAGGAGTTGGCGAAGCGCTTCGAGGGTGTCGGCCTCGTCTCTCTCGGCTTCTGGGACAATGGTATCCGGCACACGAGCAATAGCAAGCGCCCGATTACCCGCCCAGAGGACCTGCGGGGCCTGAAGGTCCGCACGCCGCCTGACCCGATGACGATCGACATCTTCCAATCCCTCGGCGCCGCGACGCAGCAGATCAACTTTAACGAGCTCTACGTTGCCCTGCAGCAGGGCGTGGTGGATGGCCAGGAGAACCCGCTCGCCAACATCCAGTCCTCCAAGCTGTACGAGGTGAACCGCTTCATCTCCCTCACTGGCCACAAGTGGGAGTGCAACCCGGTCCTTGTCTCCCGGATTGCCTGGGGTCGGCTCCGGGCCGATGACCGCAGCCTTCTCCAGGACGCCGCGAAGGAAGCGGCGGTGGAGCAGCGCAGGCTGTCGCAGGAAATCGATGCAAAGCTTCTGGCCGAGTTCCGGGCCAATCCCGTGATCGCAGTGAACGCCGTTGAGCAGGCGCCGTTCCGCACTGCCACGTCCGCGGTGGCCGAGCGCTGGGAGGCGCGGCCCTTCGGCGACTTCGTCAAGCGGCTGCGGGCCGCGGCCGCGTGAGATGGACAGCTCCTCCGTATCGCCAGCTCCGGCTGGCGACGGGGCGCCCCGTCATGAACAGGGAACGCCCCTAGGCGCGCTGATCACGGTCACCTTGGCCGTGGACCGCGGGATCGCCCTCCTCTGCCAGGGTGTCCTGCTCCTCACCGGCACCGCGCTCATGGTTGTCATGACCGCCAACGTTCTGGCCCGCTACGTCCTCGCGACCGGCGGCTTTGACTGGGCAGAAGAGGTGCCACAGCAGCTCTTCCCCTGGTTCATCATGGCGGGCGTCGCGCTCGCCGTGCAGCGGGGCGGCCACATTGCGGTGGAGTGGCTGATGGGCTTCTTCGGACGGCGGGGACGGCGTCGGGTCCTGCTCGCGGGCCATGTGTTGGTGGCGCTGGCCTATCTCGTCCTCTGCTGGCAGGCGCTGCAGGTGGCGGAAATTGTGGCCATTGAGCGCAGCCCCGCCCTCGGTCTGCCGGGCAGCTACGGCTACTGGGCCATCGCCGTCGGCTGCGTCCTGATCGCGGTCGGAACCGTCACCATCGCCATCCGCATCGCCCTGATCGGGCCGGAAGCTCTGCCAACGCCCAGTCCGGAGGAGATCCCGACATGAGCCTCACCCTGATTTTCGCCTTTGTGGTACTGATGATCGCGGTGATCCCAGTGGCACACGCTCTCGTCATCGCCTCCGGTGCCGCCTTGCTCTGGGATAGGGGCATGCCGCTGATGCTCATCGCGCAGCAGATGTTTCAGCAGACCCAGTCCTTTCCGATGTTGGCGCTTCCGTTCTTTATCCTGGCCGGCACCCTCATCATGGAGGGCAAGCTGGGAGAGGAGCTGTTGCGGTTCTCGGGCGAGATCATGCAGCGGGTGCGGGGAGGGGCGCTTTCCACCACCGTGGTCGGCTCGGTGGTCTTTGGCGGCGTCTCCGGCAGCGCGGTGGCCAATGCCAGCGCGCTCGGGTCGGTGCTCATCCCGTGGCAGAAGCGGCAGGGCTATCCGGCTGGGCTCTGCGCCGCTAACAACGCGACTTCGGCGGTCATCGACATTCTGATCCCGCCCTCCATCCCGATGATCCTCTACGCCGTCGTGAGCGGCGTAAGCATCGGCGACCTCTTCATGGCCGGCGTGCTCCCAGGCATTCTGATGGCCGCCGGCTTCGTAGGGGTCTGCTGGTGGAAGGCGCGTGGCCTGGACATCCGCGCGGAGGCTCGTCCGTTAGATCTGCGCCGGCTCATCCGGCTAGGGTTCTTCGCTTTGCCCGCCCTCATTCTACCTGTGCTCATCCTCGTCGCCCTTCGCTTCGGCTTCGCCACGCCGACCGAGATCGCCGTCATGGCGGTGATCTACGCGCTGGTGGCAAGCCTGGTGCTCTACCGCGACCTTTCGTGGGCGCGCTTTCGTAAAGCGATGATTGATGCCGGCATCGCCACTGGTATCGTCATGATGGTGATCATGGGCAGCGCAGTCGCGAGCTGGATCCTCACCTATGATGAGGTGCCGCAGCGCTTCGCCGATTGGGTCTCCTCCACCCTGCGCTCGCCCTGGCTTGTCATCCTTGCGATGAACCTCATTATGCTCGCCATCGGTGGCCCACTGGACCTCGCCCCGGCCATCCTGCTGCTAGCGCCGATCTTCGTCCCGCTGGCCGCGGAGATCGGACTTGATCCCCTGCAGCTCGGCCTGATCATGGTGATGAACCTCGGCATCGGCCTCTACACACCGCCCGTAGGAACCACGCTGTTCATCTCTTCCACAATCGCGGGAAGTTCGATGGGTGAGACGGTGAAAGCGCTCTGGCCATTCTTCTGGGTCGCGATCGTACTGCTCGCCCTTGTGAGCTACGTGCCGGCGCTCACCATCCGGTTCTGAGCCAGGGAGCGGAGCGTAACCAGCGGTGCCGAAAAAGACCGCTTGATGAAACAAGGAAGGAGACTGTCGATGATCGCACGACGCGCCGCGCTCACCCTACCCGCCGGGTTGGCCCTGATGGCCACCCACACCTCGCCCAGTGCGGCACAGGGCGCTGCTCCGCCGCTCGAGCGAGCCGAGCGACCCGAGGAGCTCGGCTTCTCACGTGAGCGTCTCGGCCGGCTGACCGCTTGGTACCAGGCCGAGGTGGATGCCGGCCGCATTCCCGGCGCCGTGGTGGTGGTCGGCCGAGCCGGTAGGTTGGCGTGGCACGAAGCAATCGGCATGCGCGACCGCGATACTCGCGCACCGATGCAGAAAGATACCCTCTTCCGTATCGCCTCCATGACGAAGCCAGTCACGTCGCTGGCGGCCATGATCCTGGTGGAGGAGGCCCGGCTGATGCTGTGGCACCCTGTCAGCCGTTTCCTGCCCGAGTTCAAAGATCTGAAGGTGGGAACAGAGGGCGCAGCGCTGGAGCGGGAGCCGACCGTGCTGGACTTGCTGCGGCACACTTCGGGCCTGACCTACGGTTCACCTACTGCGCCTGCGGGATCCATAGCCCGCGCCTACGCGGACGCGAAGGTGGGCGACCAGTCGCAGACCGGGGAGGCGTTCACTGCCAACATTGCCCGCCAACCCCTGGCGCATCAGCCCGGCCGCTACTGGGATTATAGCCACTCCACGGATGTGCTCGGGCGCGTCGTCGAGGTAGCTTCCGGCCAGCCGCTGGACCGCTTCTTCGCCGAACGCATCCTTGGTCCACTCGGTATGACGGAAACCGCCTTCCGGGCAGGGCAGGAACGGGCGGGGCGCCTCGCCCAACCACAGATCGATCCGCTCACCAACGCGCGCCAGTACATCCCGGCTTTGGTTGAGAGGCCCAATTGGTTCTGGGGCGGGCAGGGGCTGGTGTCGAATGCCATCGACTATGCACGGCTGTGCCAGATGTTCCTGGGCAATGGAAGCCTCGGAGACACGAGGGTCGTGTCGCGCTCTACTGTGGCGCTTATGGCGGCTGACCACCTTCCGCCGGGCACGGGCACTGAGCCGGAGGTCTTCCGTAACCAGGCGGTCCTCGCCCCGGTGCCTGAAAATGGGCACGGTTTCGGCCTTGGCTTTGTGGTTAGGAGCTCGGCGGGGCGTACACCCCTGCCGGGCAGTGCCGGTGACTATTCCTGGGCCGGCGCTTACGGGCCGTACTTCTGGATCGATCCGAAGGAGGATCTCTACGCGGTACTCATGATCCAAGGGCCGGCGAACCGGATGCACTACCGGTACGCCATGCGCCAGCTCGTCTATCAAGCACTTACCTGACGGGTGAAGGGGCTGCCGCGAGATTGGGGGGCGAGGCCGAGAAAGGTAGTTTCAGGCCTATTTTCCCGTCGAGGTAGGATAGCGTGGTCTGGATCGTGAAGCTGGTGAGCATCGGGGCCGAGGACGAGGAACACAGCACCGAGGTCATGCGGATCGCCAAGCCTGGCAACCTCACTGATCTGGCCAGCTTGGGCCTAACCTTGGCCGAGGGCAAACGGCTGCTGGCTGGCGTTCAGCGGGAGATCGTCGCCGCGCAGGCCCGGGTTCATGCCGTGCACCGTCCGGCGTGCCGCGGTTGTGCCGCGTCCTACCGGATCAAGGACTACCGCCAGCACGCGCTGGCCACGCTGTTCGGCCAGATTGCCGTCCGGCTGCCCCGCTTCCACTGTGCACGGTGTGCCACGACCCAGGCAGGCGTGGGATGGCCGCCGCACGTCCGCTTGACCCCAGAGCTGGACCGGTTGCGGGCGCAGTTTTCTGCCCTAATGACCTACCGGACCGCCGCCGAGATGTTGGCGCAGTTGTTTCCGGTGGACGCAGGCACTGATCCCGAGACCTTGCGCCGGCATACCTTCAAGGTCGCCGAGAGCCTGCCGGTGCCGGTGACAGCCGAGCCGGCAGCTTCGGTTCTGTCAGCTCTCGCGCCAGCGATGCCGTCGCGTGCCGCCTGAGGCTGTTTGCCTACCCTGCCGAGAGAATGGCGAGGGCGCTTTCCGCGCGACGGAGATGAAGCACCCGACGGCGGTTGGCGGGAACATGCTGGTTGTGACGGACGCGAGGGCGGAGGTGGTTGCGGAGTTCATCGTAGCTGCGGCAGAAGCGCTCGGCCGAGGTGAAGCTCTTGAACCCGCGCATACATCGGATGCGGCCTTTTATGCCCCGGTGGTCCTGCTCGAGCCCGTTGTTCCTATAAGCACTGGTGCGGTGAGTAACCCATTTACCAAGCGTCGAGCGGATCGCCCGCGGGTAGGAGCCATGCCCGTCCGTGGTGACTTGGTCAGGGACGATGCCCGTGGCGGACCTGGCCGAGCGGAAGAATGCCTTCGCGGCCGCCATGTCGCGGTGCTCGCTGAGCATGGTGTCGACGAGGTCACCGTTCCGGTCGATTGCGCGATACAGGTAGCACCAGCGTCCCCGGACCTTCAAATATGTTTCGTCGACGTGCCAGGAGCGGTGCCCGGGGCCGCCCTTCCTGCGCCGACGCTGGCGCAGTTCCCCTGCCAGAACCGGCGCGAGCTTGGCCTCCCACTTCCGCACCGCCTCGTGGCTAAACACCATACCGCGGATGAGGAACATCTCCGCCAAGTCCCGCAAGGTCAGGCGGTAGCGCAGGCGCCACAGCACCACTAATACCAACCGCCTTAGCCACTGACTCGGATGTGATCCCGCCCGTGCGGCGGTTGTGATTCGCTCCTCGTGACGGCTGGTCTGGGAGGTTGGGATGGCGTTGGCGATCACGCGGCAGGATCGTTCGGCGGCGGAACTCCGGAAGTCAGCGGCGCGGAGCCGTGATGCAAGTGCGGCACGCCGGATGCTGGCGATCGCGCTGGTGCTGGAGGGATCTTCGCGTGAGGAGGCGGCGGAGAGCTGCGGCATGGACCGTCAGACGCTCCGCGATTGGGTGCACCGCTACAACGATGAAGGGCTTGCCGGGCTGGTGAACCGCCGTGCTCCGGGTCCGGCGCCACGGCTCTCGAGCGAGCAGGAGGCGATGGTGGCCCGCTGGGTGGAGGAAGGACCGGATCTGGAGCGAGACGGCGTTGTGCGCTGGCGGTGCCGTGACCTGCAGGAGCGGATCAGAGGCGAGTTCCGGGTGAGTTTGCACGAGCGCACGGTCGGCAAGCTGCTGGCCAAGCTGCGCTTCCGTCGTCTTTCCGTGCGGCCACAGCACCCCCAGAGCGACCCCGCCGCGCAGGCGGCCTTTAGGGGGGCTTTGCTGATCGGGTGAAGGAAGCCGTCGGCGCGGTTGCGCCTGGCACACCCCTTGAGATCTGGTTCATGGACGAAGCTCGTGTCGGCCAGCAGGGCACGCTGACACGGATCTGGGCCAAGCGGGGCACGCGCCCGCGTGCCGTGCGCGATCACCGCTATACCTGGGCTTGGCTCTTCGGTGCAGTCTGCCCTGAGCGCGCGATCGGCGCCGCTGTCGTGCTGCCCGAGGTCAACGTGGAAGCCATGAACATCCATCTGGCCGAGATCAGCCGCTGCGTGACCCACGGCGCGCACGCTGTTCTCGTGCTCGACGGCGCAGGCTGGCACACGTCACCCAGGCTGCGCCTGCCCGGGAACATCAGCCTCCTGCCGCTGCCGCGCTACGCGCCCGAGTTGAACCCGGTGGAGAACGTCTGGGAGTTCCTGCGCCAGAACCTGCTCAGCCATCGCGTATGGGACAGCTACGACGCCATCGTCGACGCCTGTTGCCACGCTTGGTCTGCCCTGATGAGCACGCCAGAGCAGATCGCCTCCATCACGCGCCGCTCCTGGGCACGGGTCAAAGTCTGAGGCGGTTGGTATAAGGCGATCACATCGCTCGGGTACTGTGCCCGGTTCAGCGCTCCCGAACTGCGCTCGTTGAACCCTCGGCCGCAGGCGCGGCACCGGAAGCGCCGGTAACCCTGGGCCGTACGGTCCCGCCGTTCGGTCGTCTCCGCCGAACCGCAGTCTACGCACTCCATTCCAGGCTCCCAGCCGCCTCCCAACCCGTCAGGAACCTATCCATACCTGCCCCCGCTCGCCAATCCGGCCCCCCCTGGCGCGAACTCTGACAGATCCATCGAGACAGCGAGAATCGAGAAAGAAGGCTAGGAGCAAGGCAGAGCAGCAGCCGTATTGGTTAACGTGCAAGCGCTAGCCCGTGCCGGTCAGAGAGTGTATTGCACGGGTCCGCTTGGCGATCTGGGTGAGTTAGGATCCTGATGGGGTGACGATCCGTCATCCTCCAGGAGAGCGCAGCTTGCCGTTCAACGTATGGCCCGCCCCGTCCGCAAGGGATTTCTCACGAGCCAGTCTGATCAGTCTACGTCAACGTATGGCCCGCCCCGTCCGCAAGGGATTTCTCACGAGCCAGTCTGATCAGTCTACGTCAACGTATCCGGTCTCGGAGCAACGCCCCGGCCAAGATGGAGATCCGCGCATTCTGGTCCTCTTAAGGCACATCGGCGTCGAGCGCCATTGAACGGCACAGGGTTCCAGAACACCGGTCGACTGTCAGGCCATCTCGCTTCCACCACCCGCAGACCTCGTCAGTCGCTCACGCCAAGATGGCGCCCGCGACTGATCTCGCGAGCTACGGGGTTCCCGCAGCTCCAACCTCGAACCCGCGTCCGCTGCGCAGAACTGCGCAGGCCACCCGCGCCAACTTGGCCGCGAGCGCCACGACGACGGTGTTCTTGTGGGCCCGCTGCAGCAGGCCGTGCAGCCATCGGCTCAGCGCTGTGTCCGTCTTAGACAACACCTTGAGTGCCGCCCGTGCGCCGTGGATCAGCATCTTGCGCAGGTAGACATTCCCTCGCTTGCTGATCCCCAGCAGCTTTGGCTTGCCTCCCGTGGTCATCTGCCGCGGAACCAGCCCCAGCCAGGCCGCCAGATCCCTTCCTCGCCTGAAGGTCTCGGCCCTGCCAACCGCCGCCACCAGGGCTGTCGCGTTCAGCGGCCCAATACCGGGAATCGTGGTCAGTAGCCGGGCCGCCTCATCGCTCCGGGCTTGGGCCGCGAACTCCTGGTCGAAGGCTTCGATGCGCCGGTCCAGCTCGCGCCATTCCGCCCGCTGGTCCTCCACCAGCAGCCGCGTGCGCGGGCTGAGCGGAACCCGCTCCTCGGCGAGCAGGGTCTCGAGGTAGACCTCCAGCTTGTGCCGTCCCTGGGGCACGGTGATGCCGCGCTCGAGCAGAATGGCGCGCAGCTGGTTGATCAGCGCCGTCCGCTCGCTCACCAGCCGATCACGGGCGCGGTGCAGGCTCTGCATGTCGAGTTGCGCCTCGCTCTTGAGCTCAACAAAGCGCATGGTCGGGCGGGTTGCCGCCTCGGCGATCGCCTCCGCGTCCCGCTCGTCGTTCTTCTGCGCCTTCACATAGGGTCGGACATACTCGGGCGACATCAGCCGCACCTCGTGCCCCACCTCGCGCAGCCTACGGCCCAGATGGTGCGCCCCGCAGCAGGCCTCCATCGCTACCACGCAGCCCGGCGACCCCGCGGCCAGCTTGACCACGCCGTCCCGGTGCAGGCGCCGCCGCAAGACCACCCGCCCAGCCCGGTCCAGCCCCACCACGCTGCAGCTGTTCTTGCCCAGATCTACCCCGAGAACCGCGATCTCCAACATGGGTCAGCTCCCTTGCCCCTGGTTGCCACGCCAGCTTACGCTAGCAGGAATGAGGGGCGGGCCATCCCATAAGGCGAATGCCGACCGTCGTCACCGTAGTCCGAAGCAGCGGTTCCGGGCGACGAACTGGGGTGAATACGATGCCGCCCTGCGCGGGCGTGGCAGTCTGACCGTTTGGTTCACGGAGGCGGCGATCGCGGCCTGGGAGGCGGAGCCCCGGACCACGCGGGGCGGACAGCCGCGCTATTCGGCGCTTGCGATCAGCACGGCCCTGACGCTTCGGTCCGTGTTCCGGCTGGCCTTGCGCCAGACCGAAGGTCTGATTGGCTCCATCATGGCCCTACTCGGGCTGGATCTGGCCGTGCCGGACCATAGCACGCTCAGCCGACGAGCCGAGACGCTGGAAGTGCTGCAGCCGCGGCCCGGAACCGGCTCCATACACCTGCTGGTGGACAGCACGGGGTTGAAGCTGTGCGGAGCGGGTGAGTGGCTGGTCGAGAAGCATGGGAGCAGGCCACGCCGCTCGTGGCGCAAGTTGCACATCGGTGTGGACGCTGATACCGGACGGATCGTCGCGGCCAAGTTGACGGCGCCCGATGTTGATGACGCCTCGCAGGTTGGTCCCTTACTCGATCAAGTCGCGGGCCCAATCGTCTCAGTCACAGCCGACAGTGCCTACGACCAGGACGGTGTCTACGACGAGGTCGCTGCACGGCACCCTGGTGCTGCGGTGATCGTGCCACCACGGTCTAGCGCCGTGCCAAGTGCGATGGCCGGAACGGCACCAACCCAGCGAGACCAACACCTGCAGGCCGTCGCCCAACGTGGCCGCATGGGCTCGCAGAAAGCCTCAGGCTACAACTGGCGAGGTCTGGTCGAAGCGGGTATTGCGCGCTTCAAGCGGGTCATTGGCGGCGGGCTGCGCTCGCGCACGGACGGGCGCTGCGCAACAGAGGTGGCCGTCGCTGTCAGTGTGCTGAACCGCATGCTCGAGCTGGGACGGCCGGAGTATGTCCGGCTCACGTGACCGCAGACAGGCCGATGGTGCTCCTCCGCCTTCAAGCTGGTCCATGCAACACAGTCCAGTCACGCCGCTGTCCGAGGCCTTGCCCGGCAACAGCGACGCGATCTTCTCCCAGACTATATCGCGCACCCCAAACCGCCCCTGATCCATCCTGCCACCACCCTGCTAAGGGCAGGGTTGAATCACAGCTGGGCAGCGACAGGAATCCTGGATGTCAGTGGGATCGGGCGGGTCAGTTCCCTGCCACGTTAAGACCGCAGCACAGTTGCTCACCCGCGTAGCATCTTGGACAAGACGCCGGGTTCTGAACATCGAGGGAAGCGTTCTTGAAGGCTCACACCCAGGCGTCTGCTCCACCCTCGTGAGCGGACGCAGACGCGGCATGTCTGGTTCCATCCATTCTGGCGTTGTCTGGCCGGATCCGGCCTGTCCGCTTCGGGGCGACTTCCTTGGTGCAGCGGACGCGGGCCGGGGTCGTCGCCACATCGCTCTTCACCCGGAACTGGGCCAAGGCGGAGCACCTCTTCGAGCGAACACTGGCAAAGCTTGAGGCCGCGTCGGCCCGCGTTGCCGGGGCGTATGGCTCCCCGCACGGCAGCCGTATGCTCCCGCCATTCCCGGAGCGCTCATGTCCCCAGCCCCCGTCCGCCCTGTCCGACCTGGCACGCTGCGCGGAGCCGCCCTAGCCCGGCGTCTCGACCCAACGAGCCTCCGCCTCTTCCGGGCCGCGGTGGAGGAGCGCTCCCTCGCCGCGGCGGCGGAGCGCGAGGCCATCGCCCTCTCGGCCGCGAGCCGGCGCATCGCGGAGCTGGAGGACCGCCTTGGTAGCGCCCTCCTCCGGCGCCATGACCGCGGCGTGACCCCGACGGCGGCGGGCGAGGCCCTGATGACCCACCTGGGCGGTCTGTTCGATCTTTTCGACCGGATCGGGGCGGACATGGACGCCTTCGCGGCGGGGGAGCGGGGCCATGTCCGGCTGCACGCGAACATGTCGGCCGTCTCGGGCTTCCTGCCGGAG
Organism: Muricoccus vinaceus; assembly: GCF_042433125.1. Taxonomy (NCBI): domain Bacteria; kingdom Pseudomonadati; phylum Pseudomonadota; class Alphaproteobacteria; order Acetobacterales; family Roseomonadaceae; genus Muricoccus; species Muricoccus vinaceus. Next base: position 21,396 of record NZ_JBHLVZ010000065.1, read on the forward strand.
GCGCTCGCGGGCTTCCTGCCCGGCCATTCCGGCATCCGGCTGACCCTGGAGGAGCGCTACAGCGCCGACATCCTCCGCGCGGTCGCCTCCGGGGCGGCGGATCTCGGGCTCGTCTCCGGCACGCTTCCCGCGCCCGGGCTGCACGTCACGCCGTGGCGAGAGGACCGGCTTGCCGTGGTGCTGCCGGCGGGGCACCCCCTGCTGGACCGGGTGGTGGTGGCCTTCGCCGACCTCGACGGCGTGCCCTTCGTCGGCCAGTCCGAGGAGACGGCGCTACAGAAGCTCTTCCGCGCCCGTGCCGCCGCGCAGGGGGTGACGCTGAACGAGCGGGTGAACGTCTCGGGCTTCGACGGGGTGCGGCGGATGGTGGAGGCGGGGCTGGGTGCCGCGATCCTTCCGACCACGGCGGCGCAGCCCTACGCCGCGGTGATGCGGATCGGGCTCCGCCCCCTCTCGGACTCCTGGGCTCTCCGGCCCCTTGTCATCGTGACCCGAGCGCCGTCGACGCTCTCGGCCGCGGCACGGATCCTCATCGCGCACCTGACGCGCGCGGCGGGCTGACACCTAGCCCGGCGGGCGAAACCTGCCTTGTCCGAATGCGCATGGCGCTCTGGGCGGCGGGTAGGGCAAGGATCGGGGAGAGGAAAGCCGGAGGAAGCCTCACCATGGACGTCTCTCTCACGCACATCACCGCCGCCGACCGCGCGGCGGGTGTCGGCTCCCCTCTCGCGGGGTTCCGGGTGCTCGAGCTCGGCCACTACGTCGCCGCCCCCTTCGCCGCCCGCCTTCTCGGCGACCTCGGGGCGGAGGTGATCAAGGTGGAGCCGCCAGGAGGCGACCCGGTGCGGCAGTGGGGCGCCCGTCACAAGGGCTCCGCGCCCTGGTGGAGCGTCCACGCCCGCAACAAGCGCTGTGTTACGTTGGACCTGAAGAAGCCCGGCGCGCGCGAGGTCGTGCTCGACCTTGTCCGCTCCTGCGACGCGCTGGTGGAGAACTACCGCCCCGGGCAGCTCGCGCGGATGGGGCTCACCGAGGATGCGCTGCGCGCGGCGCGGCCAGACCTCATCATCGCGCGAATCTCCGGCTACGGCCAGGATGGGCCGGACCGCGACAAGGCCGCCTTCGGCGTCATCGGCGAGGCGATCGGGGGGCTGCGGCACCTGACGAACCACGCCCCCGGCACCATGGACCTGCCGCCAGTGCGCGTCGGCGTCAGCATCGGGGATTCGGTCGCGGGGATCTATGCCGCGCTCGGGGTGGTTGCGGCCCTGCTGCGGCGGGAGCGGACGAAGCAGGGGGGCGAGGTGGATGTGGCGCTCAGCGAATCCGTTTTCTCGCTCCTCGAAGGAGCCCTGCCAGAATACGGCGCGCTCGGCAGCGTACGGCAGCCCACTGGGGGTGCCATCGCGACGGCGGCGCCTTCCAACGCCTATCGCTCCCGCGACGGGATATGGGTGCTGATCGCAGCGAACTCGGACCCGCTCTGGCGCGGGCTCGCTGGGCTCATGGGGCGGCCGGAGCTCGCCGACGACCCGCGTTTCGCCGGCAATCAGGCCCGCGTCGCCAACGCCCGCACGCTGGACGGACTGATCAACGACTGGACCTCCACGCTCGACGCCGCGGCGCTCGAGACCGCGCTGCAGGGGGGAAATATCCCGCACACCCGCGTCTTCACCGTGGCCGACATCGCTGCCGACCCGCAGATGCGCGCCCGCGGCATGGTACAGGAGGTGGAGGACGCGGTACTTGGCCCCGTCCTGCATCCCGGCGTCGTGCCCCGGGTGGACGGCACGCCGAACGCGCCGCGCTCGACCGGTCCGGCGGTGGGCGCCCACAACGAGGCGGTGCTGGGCGAGGTGCTGGGCTACGGCGCCGCGCGGATCGCGGCGCTGCGCGCGGAGGGCGTGCTGTGAGGGCCACCCTGATCGAAGTCGCGCCGCGCGACGGCTTCCAGCCCATTGCCCCCTTCATCCCGACCAACGAGAAGGTCGCCTTCGTGGAGGCCGCCCATGCCGCGGGGCTGCGCCGGATCGAGATCGGCTCCTTCGTCAACCCCAAGGCAGTGCCGCAACTCCGGGACACCGCCGAGGTGCTGCGCCGCACCGCCGGGCTGGAGGGACTGGACGCGCAGGTCCTCGTCCCCAACGCCCGCGGCGTTGCGCTCGCGCTCGAGGCAGGGGCGCGGCACATCGCCTATGTCGTGTCGGCTTCGGAGGCGCATAACCGGTCCAACGTCCGCCGTGACGTTGCCTCCTCCATCGCCGAGTACGGCGAGATCGTCTCGGGCCTGCCGGCGGGGGTGCGGCTCCGCCTGAACCTTGCGACCTCCTTCGATTGCCCGTTTGACGGCCGCATGGCAGAGGGGCTGGTCCTCTCGCGGCTTGAGGCGCTCCTCGCGCACCACGAGGACGTGGAGGTCGGGCTTTGCGACACGACAGGGCGGGCAGACCCTGACCACGTTTTCTCCCTCGCCTCCGCCTGCCTCGCGCGCTTCGGTGAGTGGACGCGCTGGGTCTTTCACGGGCACGATACCTATGGGCTCGGCCTCGCCAATGTGGCGGCGGCTTGGCGGGCGGGGATCACGGCCTTCGACGCAGCCTTCGGCGGCCTCGGCGGCTGCCCCTTCGCGCCGGGCGCCACAGGCAATGTCGCGACCGAGGACGTGGCCTGGATGTTCGCCCGCATGGGCGTCAACACGGGTGTGGACCTCGACGCGCTAGTCCGCCTCGCCGCTCGGGCCGCTTCGCTTCCCGGCGCGGCTCCAGGCGGGCGGGTGAGAGCAGCGCTGTTGGGAGCCTGCGCGACGACGTGACAATGCCCTGTCGGCGCGGCGGGTAGAGTGCATAAATAGGGGAGAAGCTCCGGAAAGGAGCAGAAGGAGACGTTCGATGACCCTGCGCTTCACGCTGAACGGCCGGGCGGTGGAGGCGGAGCTCGCCGCCCCTGACCAGCCGCTCCTCTACCTTCTGCGGGAGGAGCCCTTCGCGCTGAACGGGCCGCGCTTTGGCTGCGGCCTGGCGCAATGCGGCGCCTGCACCGTCCTCGTCGACGGGCGCGCGGTGCGCTCCTGCTCCTATCCCGCGGAGGCAGTGGAGGGGCAGCCGGTCACGACACTGGAGGGCCTCGGCACGAAGGAGAGCCCGCACCCGCTCCAGGCGGCCTTCAACGCGGAGGGGGCAGGGCAGTGCGGCTACTGCACGAACGGCATGATCATGCAGTCGGCCGACCTGCTGTCGCAGAACAAGCGGCCGAGCGAGGACGAGATCAAGGAGGCGCTGGCGCGGAACCTTTGCCGCTGCGGCGGGCACAACCGGATGGTCGCGGCGGTCGCGCGGGCCGCGGCGACGATGGCCGGCTGAGGGGGAATGGGACGATGAACGCGATCCTTCCCCGCCGCTCCCTCCTCGCGGCCGGCGCCGGCCTCTTCGTCGCGCTCGGCCTGCGCGGCGCGCCCGCGGGCGCGCAGACGAACCTTGCCGACCCGCCCGCGACCGACGTGGACGGCGTGCTCTCGATCGGCGCTGACGGCCGCTGCGCCGTGCTGACGAGCAAGACGGAGTTCGGTCAGGGCATCCGCACCGCCCTTGCCCAGATCGCCGCGGAGGAACTCGACCTGCCCTTCGAGGCCGTCGACATGCCCTTCCCCGACACCGATCGCTCGGCCGACCACGGGCTGACCGGCGGCTCCGTGACGCTGCAGGTCGTTGGGCCCCGGCTGCGCCGCGCCGCCGCGACCGCGCGCGCGGCCCTTGCCCGGATGGGCGCCGAGCGCCTCGGTGTCGGGTCCGGCGACGTCGAGACGGTGGACGGCGCCGTGCGTGTGACGGCCGCGCCCGGGCGGCAGGTGAGCTATGCGGAGCTCGTCGGCGGGCGGCGCTTCGACATCGCCATCGACCCGAACGCCAAGGTAAAGGACCGCGCCGCCTGGAAGGTCGCGGGACGGTCGCTGCCGCGCCCGGACCTGATGGACAAACTGACGGCCGGCGGCGACTTCATCCACAATGTCCGGTTGCCGGGCATGTTGCACGCCCGGGTGATCCACGCGCCCACCCTCGGCGCCGAGCCCGTTACGGTGGACGAGGGCTCGCTCGCCGGCATTCCCGCGCGGGTCGTGCGCCGGGGCGGCGTGCTAGCGGTGGTGGCGGAGCGCGAGTGGGACGCGGTGCGCGCCGCGCGCGACCTGAAGGTGACTTGGAGCGCCGGCAAGGCAATCCCCTCGATGGAGGAGGTCTACGACGTCGCGCGGCGCACGCCCGCCGTGCGGCAGGACGTGACGGTCAACCGGGGCAACCCCGAGACCGCGCTCGCCGGCGCCGCGACGACGCTGGAGGCGAGCTACGCCTTTGCCGTGCAGACCCACGGCACCATCGGCCCCTCCTGCGCCGTCGCGCAGCTCGCGGATGGCCGCCTGACCGTGCATTCCGGCACGCAGGCGCCCTTCGACCTGCGGGCGCAGATTGCGCGCGCGCTCGGGATGCCGAACGAGGCGGTGCGGGTGCTCTACCACCACTCCTCCGGCTGCTTTGGGCGGAACGGGCTCGAGGACGCGGCGTCGGAATGCGCGGTGATCGCGACGGCGATGGCGCCGCGGCCGGTGCGGCTGCAATGGATGCGCCACGACGAGCACGGCTCGGAGCCCAAGGGCCCGCCAACGGTCATGGACCTAAAGGGCGGGCTGACTGCGGAAGGCCGCATGGCCGCCTGGGATTCCCAGTCCTGGGTGCCGCACTCCACCGTCACCCTTCTCCGCACCACGGCGTCGGAGCTCCTCGAGAAGGAGGACGGCGGCGCTCCGGGCGCGGGGAACTGGCACGCCAACTCGAACCCGCCCTATGACGGCATCCCCGCTGCCAAGACGGTCGTCCACCGCATCGCGGAGACGCCGTTCCGCCCCTCCTGGATCCGCACGCCGGGTCGCGTCCAGAACTGCTTCGCGGTGGAGTGCTTCACCGACGAGCTGGCGGCCGCCGCGCGGAAGGACCCGGTGCGCTTCCGCCTCGACCACCTCTCCGATCCTCGCGGGCGCGCGGTGATCGAGGCGGCGGCGCGTGTCTCGGGCTGGGACGGGCGGCCCTCGCCGAAGGGAGAGGCCTCCGGCCCCATCCGGCGCGGGCGTGGCATCGCCTATATCCGCTACGACAACACCCGCACCTACGTCGCCTGTGTCATTGCGGCGGAGGTGAACGTCGACGACGGGACGGTCCGCGCCACCGAGGCTTGGCTCGCCCAGGATTGCGGGCAGGTCATCAACCCCGACGGCGTTCGGCAGCAGGCTGAGGGGTGCGTGGTGCAGACCCTCTCCCGCTGCCTCCGCGAGGAGATCGCCTGGGAGGGGAACCGGATCACCACCCTCGACTGGGAGAGCTACCCGCTGATCACCTTCCCCGAAGTCCCGCGCATCACGGTAGAGATCCTCGACCGGCCGGACCAGCCGATGTGGGGGGCGGGGGAGCCGGCGGCGGCGGTCATCGCGCCCGCCTTCGGCAACGCGATCTTCGACGCGACGGGGGCACGGCTGCGGCGGGCGCCCTTCACGCCGGAGCGGGTGAAGGCGGCGCTGAGCGGGGCGGCGCGGATGCCACTTCCGTAGGCTGCGGTTCGGCCGGGCGCGGTTCCGCCGCGTCCGGATCGCGCCGGCCCATGACGCGGCGCGTGGCCGTGCCAGCGCGCGAAACCTGCCTTGCCGCATCGCGCATGGCGCGCCGCGCTGCCCTGTGGTGAGAGGGCGTCAACGAGAGGCCGAGCCCCAAGTGCAGGTGCCGTCCCAGCCGGAGGAGCGCGACGACCATGGCCCTGAATCTGACTCAGAAGCTTATCTGCTCGCGCCTCGCCGAGGGCGAGCCAGTCCCAGGCGCCGAGATCGCGCTGAGGGTGGACCAGGTCCTCTTGCAGGACGTGCTCGGCGTCCTCGCGATGCTCGAGTTCGAGGCCATGGGGCTCGACCGCGTGCGCGTCGGCTTGGCGGCGCAGTATGTCGACCACAACCTCGTTCAAACCGACCACATGAACGCGGACGAGCATCTGTTCCTCCGCTCGGCCTGCCGCCGCTTCGGGGTCTGGTACTCCCGCCCCGGTAATGGCATCTCCCACCCCGTGCACTTCGCCCGCTTCGGCAAGCCCGGCGACGTGCTGGTTGGATCGGACAGCCACACGCCCGCAGCGGGGGCAATGGGCATGCTCGCCTTCGGCGCGGGCGGCGCGGACGTGGCGCTGGCCATGGCGGGGGAGCCGCTGCGGCTTCGCATGCCCCAGGTTCGCGGCATCCGCCTTACCGGCGCGTTGCCGGATTGGGTTAGCGCCAAGGACGTGGTTCTCGCCATGCTCCGCCGTCACGGCACTGAGGGCGGCACGGGCTGGATCTTCGAGTATTACGGCCCTGGCCTTGAGGGCCTCTCTGCGATGGACCGGCACGTCATCGCGAACATGGGCGCGGAGATGGGCTGCACGACGACGGTTTTCCCCGCCGACGAGGCGGTGCGTGCCTATCTAGGCGCCGAGGGGCGCGAGGCCGATTTCGTCACGCTCGCCGCCGATCCCGGTGGGGGATACGACGCGGACGAGGAACTCGACCTCTCCTCGCTCGAGCCGCTCATCGCCCTCCCGTCCTCCCCCGGCAACGTCGTCCCGGTGCGCGAGGTGGCGGGGCGCGAGATCTATCAGGCCTATGTCGGCTCCTCCGCCAACCCGGGCTACCGCGACTTCGCGGTCGTGGCGGAGATCGTCCGCGGGCGCACGGCGCACGACCGCGTCTCGCTCGACATCAACCCCTCTTCCCGCCAAGTGCTGGCGAACCTCGCGGCGGAGGGGCATGTCGCGAGCCTCGCCGCGGCGGGGGCGCGGCTGCACCAGGCCGGCTGCAACGGCTGCATCGGCATGGGCCAAGCGCCGGCAACGGGGCGCATTTCGCTCCGCACCGTGCCGCGCAACTTCCCCGGCCGCTCCGGCACGCGGGAGGACAGCGTCTACCTCTGCTCGCCCGAGACCGCGGCCGCCTCGGCCCTCACGGGCGTCATCACCGACCCGCGGACGCTCGGCATGTCCTGCCCGCGAGTCGTCCAGCCGGCACAGCCTACGGAGGCCGTGGCCATGCTCCTCCCCCCAATGCCGGCGGCAGAATCCAAAGTCGTGCCGCTCGAGAAAACGGAAAACATTGCCTCCATCCCCGACCTCGACCCCGTGCCCGACGCGCTCGTCGTTCCGGTCGGCCTCAAGGTCGGCGACGATATCTCGACCGACGACGTCGTGCCCGCCGGCAACCGCGCTATGCCCTACTGGAGCAACATCCCCCGCCTTGGCGGCTTCGTGTACGAGGGGGTGGACGCCGGCTACCCGGACCGCGCCCGGGCCTCCCTCGCCGCTGGCGGCCATGCCATCATCGCCGGCAGCAACTACGGCCAGGGATCAAGCCGGGAGAACGCCGCACTCGCCCCGCGCCACCTCGGGCTGCGCGTGGTTCTCGCCCGCTCCTTTGCGCGCATCCACTGGCAGAACCTGATCAACTTCGGCGTCGTCCCGCTGACCTTCGCCGATCCCTCGGACTACGACCGGCTGGGGCAGGGCGAGGTACTCCGCTTCGAAGGGCTGCACGCTGCCCTGCGCGCCGGGCCAGAGGTGACCGCGCAACGTGCGGACGGCAGCCCGCTTCGTCTGCGCCACACCCTCTCGCCGCGGCAGGTGGAGCTGCTGCTCGCGGGCGGCGTCATCAACTGGCTGCGCGACCGGCTCGCGGCCTGACGGTTCCAGGGAAAAGACGAACGTGACAACTCTTACCCGCCGCTGCCTTGGCCGCATGCTCGGCCTCGGCGCAGCTGGCATTGCGGCGCCTGCCCGCGCGCAGGGTGCTTGGCCGAATCGCCCGGTGCGGCTGATCGTGCCCTTCGGCCCAGGTGGCGCGGCGGACACGCTCGCCCGCGTCATCGCCCAACCTTTCGCCCAGGTCGCCAGCAGCGGGTCGCTCGTGGTCGAGAACCGCTCGGGCGGGGGCGGCACCATCGGGGGCAGCGCGGTCGCGACGGCGCGGCCCGACGGCTACAACCTCATGCTCGCAGATATGGGGCCGAACGCGGTGGGCAAGGAGCTCATTCCCGCGCTCTCCTACGAGCCGCTGCGGGCCTTCACGCCTATTATCCACCTCGTGAACCTGCCGCTCGTGCTCATCACCCGGGCGGACCTCGGCGTGTCCGACGTGCCCGCGCTGATCGCCCTCGCGAAGTCGCGGCGCCAGCCGCTGACCTACGCGGCGCCTTCGGTCGGCCATCCCACGCACCTTGCGGACGAGCTGTTTCTCTCCCAGGCCGGCGCGCGGTCGGAGCCGGTGCAGTACCGAAGCGGCGCGGAGGTGCTTCGCGCGCTTGTTGCCAAGGAGACGGACTGGGCGATCATCTCGCTTTCCTCCGCGCTTCCTTTCATCAAGGAAGGCAAAGTGAAGGCGCTCGGCGTCGCGAACCCGGCGCCAATCGCCGCGTTGCCGGGCGTGCCGCCCATCGCCGCGACCCTGCCGGGCTTCGAGGCAACCACCTGGCACGGCATCGCCGGTCCCGCGGGCATAGCGCCCGAACTGGCGATGCGGATCAACGAGGTCTTCAACGCCATTCTGGAGCGTCCGGACGTGCGCGAGACGCTTGTGCGCACACAGGGCGCCGAGTTCGTGGGCGGCACTACGGAAGCCTTCGCGGCCTTCGTGCGGCGCGAGGCGGAGCGCTGGGTGCCGATCATCCGGGCCGCGAACATCCGGGCCGAATAGCCGTGAGAGGCTGGCACAGCTGTCGTCCTGTTCACAGCGAGCGACGACCATCGTCGGCTGCATCGGTCACGTCGGGTAGCCAAACCCCGGCCTGGACTGCCATTGGCATCGGCAAGTTGAGGGGCGTTGGTCGGAATGAACGGGCCGGGGCAGTCTGCTGGGATGACGGCAGATCCGGTACCGGCACGGTCGGACCAAGGCTTTCCGAACCTGGCGGCAGGAAATCTGTTTTCAAACGGCATCATGATCCTGCCGCATCCTCAATTATGCGGACGAACTTGGAAGTTCGTCCGCAGCAGGTGAGCCGCCATTCGCTGACCGTCATGACGCATGCGCTTGCCGTTGGCCTCTCCTGAGAGATCGAAGCGGAAGGCCTAGAGTCGGCAGAATTTCAATCCTCTTGATGAGGAGCTCTATGCCGCCGTGTTGCATGGGTCGGCGGCATAGGCGTGCTGGCCCCTACCCGCGTCTGGGGTCACGCGGTGCGGACATACTCCGGCCGTCCGAGCTCAAGCATGTGGTTCAGCACCCTGGCGGCGATGGCCACCTCGGTCGCTTGTCGCCCGTCTGTTTGCGATCGTAGCCCGTCACCGATGACGCGCTTCCATCTCGAGACGTCGGCCTCCACCAGAGCACGCCAGTTGTACCCCGAGGTGCTCTGCCAACCCATGCGGCCGCGCTCGGCGATGCATCGGAGATGCGCGTCCCGCTGCGTCGGCGCGGACTGCGCGGCTCCGCTTGGCACAGCACTCGCGCGGGGTGGTACAACCACAGCCGCACCGGGGTGGTGCGCCGCGACCGCGGCATAGACGTCCTCCCGGTCGTAGGCGCCGTCGCCGGTGAAGGAGGCCACGGAACCACCGGCCCGCTCGAGCAAGGGGCCGACCTGCGATCCGTCATCAGCATCCCTGCCGGCCAGCACCGAGGCGGCGATCTCGCCCGTGTCGGCGTCCGTGGCGAGGTGGAGCATCTTCCAGGCCCGGCGGCGCTTGCTGCCATGCTTCTCTTCCAGCCATCCGCCGGGACCGCACAGCCGCAATCCTGTGCTGTCCACCAGAAGGTGCACTGGCTCGCTGCCCGTCTTCGGCCGCAGCACCTCCAGCGTCTCCGCCCGACGGCTGAGGGTGGAGTGGTCTGGCACCGCCAGATCAAGACCGAGCAGCTGCAAGATGGAGCCGATCAAACCCTCGGTCTGACGCAGCGCCAGGCGGAACACAGCACGCAACGTCAGGGCGGTTGCGATCGCCAGATCCGAGTACTTCGCCTGGTCGCCCCGGCCGCTGCGCGCCTCAGCTTGCCACCCCTCGATCGCCTCTGCCGTGAACCACACGGTGAGACTGCCGCGGGCGCGCAGGCCGGCGTCGTACTCAGCCCAGTTGGTTACCCTCTGGCGCTGTTTGGGGATGCGGTGCCGGCGGTCAGCGTTGGCCTTGAAAGGCATCGTGGGCGTCCCTCATGGTCCGAGAGATCGTCCCTGTGCCAGCCTACTCCAAGGCGCCCGATCGGGCGACCCGTGCAACAAGATGCACTCACGTGGTAACTCACGCGAACATAGGTTCAGCCGTCCGTCGGCTTCAGGTCGAGGAGGACAGTAGGGATCAACTCCGACACCGTAGGATGGATGGGGACCGCCCACCGCAGCGTGCCAAGGGGCTGATCCGCGTTCATCATGTCAAGGATGCCGTGGATTGCTTCGTCGCCACCGGTCCCGAGGATCGCTGCACCCAAGATACGCTGCGTGTCGGCATCAGCCGTGATCTTCATGAAGCCGAGTGTTTCGCCCTTCTCGACAGCACGTCCGACGCGGGTCATGGCTCGTCTCGAGCTAAGCAGCCGGCGTCCACTCTTCACTGCCTCGGCTTCGGTCATTCCGATCCGACCGAGCGGTGGATCGATATAAAGAGCATAGCCGGTTAGCCGCTGGCTGACGCGGCGATCCTCTCCGTCGAGCAGGTTGGCAGCGACGATCTCATAATCGTTGTAGGCCGTGTGGGTGAACGCCCCTTGCCCGTTGCAGTCGCCAAGGGCGTAAACGCCGGGCACATTCGTCTGTAGTTGATCGTCGACCACAACATAGCCGCGACCATCCGTCGTAATGCCAGCCGCTTGGAGCCCCAGGTCGTCCGTATTAGGCCGCCGCCCGACCGCCAGTAGCACATGGCTACCGATCACCGGCGCGCTGGTCTCCTCGCAATCGACCGACACCGCTATGTCGGCACCTGCCGAGGCGAAGCCGATGCAGTTCGCACCCGTGCGCACCGTGATACCTTCAAGTTCAAGGATTGTGCGCACCTCATGCGAGATGTCCGGATCTTCTCGCGCGATCAACCGGTCCGAACGTTCGACGATCGTGACCTCAGCCCCAAAGCGCCGGAAGATCTGCGCGAATTCCAGACCGATGTAGCTCCCGCCAACGACGACGAGGTGTCGCGGCAGCACGTCGAGCGCCACCATATCCGTGTTGGTGAGGACGGTAATGTCCTTGATGCCGGGCATATCGGGAACGAGAGGGCGGCCACCCACGTTGATGAAGATGCGGGGCGCGGTCAGATGTTCGCTGTCAACCTCGACAATGTTAGGTCCGACAAATCGTCCATGACCACGGAGCAGCTCGACGTTGGGCATGCTGGCGAGCCAAGTCTCGTTGCCGGCCCGCGAGTCCAGTATCACCTGTCGGGCTCTTGCTGCCACGGCCCGCATATCGACCTGCACCGGCCCGGCGACCGAGAACCCATACTCGGCACCCCGCCGCGCCGTATGCGCGGCATACGCGCTTGCTACCAGTGTCTTGGTCGGTTTGCATCCGGTGTTGACGCAGGTGCCACCGACCAAGTGTCGCTCAATGATCGCCACCTTCATGCCGGCATCGTTGAGCCGGCCGGCTAGCGACGGGCCTGCTTGGCCTGCGCCGATGATGATCGCGTCGAAGGCGCGCGCGCTCATCGGAGATCAGCCGATGCGGCCGGATTACGGGTGCAAGTAGATCCCCCTGCGATGGTTGAGGGGGCGTCGATGGTGAGCTTCATCTCGGTATTCTCCTGCATCAGGGTAGGAAAGAGCTCGACCCTTCATCAAGCACACGAGCCGACCGTTCACTGTTGGAAGAAGTGGACGCTGCCGCCAAGGCGTTGGCGGCAGCGTACTCGGCAACGCCATGAGCTATGCAAGGGAGGCCAGACACGCCCTCCCTGAGCATCCTGGATGCCGCTCAGCCCGCCGGGTGCAGCGTGCCCTTGCGGGCATCGCTGACCGTCAGCCAGATCGCTGCAACTAGGAAGTAAAACGCGCCGAAGGCAGCGTAGGGGGCAACTGTGGTGATGCCGACCGGCTCGGGCCCATTGGCCATTCTGACAAACAGGAAGCCGGCCAAGGCGGACTGCGCACCGCTGAGGATCATTGCCCATTGAGCGCCAGTAGATGTCCAGCGGTGGATTGCGGTCGCAAGCTGGAAGAGACCGGCAAACCCGGCCCAGATGCCGAAGACCACGAGGACGCTGTTCATGCCGTAGCCGAGTGCGACGGCGACAGCGATTGCCGTGATGGTGCTGACGACGACGTTCAGCAGCTGCGTCTTGTTGCGACCGAGGCCTCCACTGCGTTGAGCATCGACGAAATTGGCGATCGCGTCCCAGCCCGGATAACCGACCAGCATGATGGCGGCCAACATCGGAGCCGTTTTGGCAGCGCCAAAAGCCACTGCCACCCACGCCGCCGAAAAGGCAAAACGAATGAAGTAATAGCGCTTCAGCCACCCCGAGATAGGCTGACCTGAGTACCCGTTAAGCATTGCTGCTGACATGTGGAGCCTCGACCTGAGTTCGGCCACCTTCTATAAGGTGGGCCTATGTGAGCCATCGTGACTGATGGGATCGACGTGACAGGATGACCTCCTCCCATCTCGACCCCGCTACAGTAGGTCCTACCTCGTCCGACCGGCCGCCTGGAGGATCAGGTTAGCAATGGCCTCCGGCTGCGAGATCATGGGCAGATGGCCAGAGTCCACCTCGATAGTGGTGGCGTTCATCCGCTGGGCGAAGAAGCGTTCGAGATCGGGCGATATCGTCAGGTCCTGCTTTGCAACGGCATAGAAAGTCGGCTTGCCATGCCAGGCTGCGGCCGTCGTGCGAGTCGTGAACGTTGAGGTCGCGGTCGGCTGCTGCACCGCGAACAGGATTTTTGCCTGTGCCGTCGGGAGATCGCTCGCAAAGTATTGGGTGAAGGCCTCTTCGCTCAGCGTAGTCAGGCCGTCATGAGTGACCAGGCCCGAGCGCGCCGGCGCCGCAGGGAACCTGGCATTGACGGCGGCGACATCCTCGTCGGCATCGGGCGCGCGCGCGGCGACGTAGACGAGGGCCGACACATTGGCGGCGGTGCCGGTATCGCTGATGATCGTTCCTCCGTACGAATGGCCGACCAGCACCGTGGGACCGTCCTGCAATGCCAGTACGCGGCGTGTTTCGGCATCGGCCGCAGCGAGCGAAGTCAACGGGTTCTGTACTGCCGTCACATGGAGGCCGGCAGCCTGAAGGATGGGGATGACCTTCTCCCAACTTGATCCGTCGGCCCACGCGCCGTGCACGAGCACGACATTGTGGGCCGGCACAGGGGGATTGCTCGACTGGGCATGCGCCGAAAAGCTGGTGACGGCGCCCGCGATGAGGCTAAAAGCCGCTGCGGCGAGTGTTTTCTGCATCGTCATTTCGGGTCCTCGGTCAAGATGACGTTTCGAAGCAGCATGCTTCAATGAGGCTTTCGAGGCAGGCGGGGAGAACGCAACACATGACCCATGCGAGCCCTGCATGGCTATCATTCTCGCGGCGCCGTTAAGGATCCTGGCATGCCCACCGAACACATTGACGCAGGTACGCGCGAAGGGCGGTGGGCGGAGGCGATGCGTGCGGAGCGCCGAGGCGATGCTCTGGCTTATGAGCGCCTGCTCAAGGAGGTCGCTGTCATATTGCGCCGGCTGATCCACTCACGTCTGGGAAGATTTGGCCTGCGCGTGGATGAGACGGAGGATGTGGTGCAAGAAATTCTGATCGGCTTGCATGGCAAGCGCCATACCTGGGACGACACACGGCCGATCATGCCGTGGCTCTACACCATCACCCGCTACAAGTTTATCGACACGGCCCGCCGCCTGCGCCGTGAGGCCGCGCGGCACGTGGATATTACGATTGAGGAGATGGCGGAGATCTTCGCGGCGCCGAGTGAGGAGGCCGACCGCACCATGAGCGACATCGATCGCCACCTGACTGATCTGCCATCGAGTCAACGGCAGGTGGTGCAGGCGCTTGGCGTCGACGGTGCCACCGTTCGCGCCACCGCCGAACGGCTTCACACGAGTGAGGGCTCAGTGCATGTGCTTTACCATCGCGCCCTCAAACGCCTGATGGCGAAGGCCCGTCAGGACGACATCCGATGAAAAGAGAGGAGGAAGTGGCAATTGCGGCGCGGACCGATGGTCTGATTGACCGCCTTGCGGCCCAGGCTGGTCGCAGTCGATTGGGCGGTCCACTCACCTTCAAGGTGGCCCTTGTGGCTGCGGCTTTGGCGTCGCTTGGCCTCTCCGTCGCACTCGTGTTGGCGTGGATCGGCGCTCGGCCCGACCTTGCGATGCGAGGCGTGCCCTTCGCCTACAAGATCGCAAGCATGCTAGCCTTGGGTCTGGCTGGTCTAGCTCTGGCCTGCCGCGCCGCTTTGCCGGGCCGCGGCAAGCTGACAGCCACCCCGTTCCTGCCCGCCGTGCTCATCCTTGCCTTTCGCGCTGCCACCGACCGTTCGGGCCTCTCCGCCCTGGGGAGCTCGGACATCTCAGCAGGTGGATGCGTGCTGACGATTCTAGGCGCGTCCCTGCCGCCGCTGATCATCCTGTTTGGTGTGATGCGGATGGGCGCGGTTACCCGTCCAGTGGCGGCAGGGGCCATTGTCGGCGCTCTGTCCGGGTCACTGGGTGCCATCGCCTATGCGCTAGCCTGCAAGAACGACGCGGGATTGTTCGTTGCCATTTGGTACCCGCTTGCCGTTATGCTTACGGCTGCCGTGGGTGCCATTACCGGCAAACGCGCGCTCACCTGGTAAGGCAAGAAGCCGGCAACGGGATCGATGGCCGGATTGCAGGAGAAGGCCGCTCTCGTGCTCAGTGGCATCCGTGGCGTCGGGGCGGCGATCGTGCGGCAGCTCCCCGAGGGCGGGGCGAGGGTGACCTTCGCCCATGCCGGATAGCGGGAGGCAGCAGAGCGGCTGGCGGGGGAGACGGCCGCGAGGGTGGAGATGACGGACAGCGCGAACCCGAACGCGGTGATCGCGCGGGGGCGGGAGGGTAGGGCGCTGGACCTGCTGGTGGTGAACGCGCGCATACCCATCTTAGGCGATCCGCTAGAGCGGGACGCGGATGAGGTGGACCGGATGGTTCGCTCCAATGTCGGGGCCAATCTCGGGTTCCCCGGCAGTGCGGCCTACTCGACGACGAAGTCGGCGGTGCGAGGCAAAGTGCGCGGGCTGACGCGGGACTTCGGGCAGCGCGGGATTACGGTGAACGCGGTGCAGCCGGGTTCGTGGATACGGACATGAACCCGGCAGGCCGGCCGCTGAGGGATATGCTTCGCGGCCTAATGTCCATCAAGCGGCACGAGCGCCTGTGGGAGATCGCGGCGCCGTTAGCCTGGGTGGCGAGGCTAGAAGCGGGCTTCGTGACCGGCGCCATGCACACCATCGACGGCGGCGTCGCGGCCTGAGCCGCCAGGATCCCCCGGGCAGCGCCGGCCAGGGCAGCAAGGGCTACGTCCGGCTTCTCGCGCTCTCCCCCAACATTTCGCCGCCCAATGTCGCTTTCGGAGATGCGAAGCGGCAACAAGCTCTCATCCTCCTTCAGCATCCAGATCCAACGCTCGACCTTGGTCATCAGAAGGCGTGATCGGTGGCCTAGACCGGAGCGCGTCGGAGGACTGGACAGGTTCCGGGATCTGGGTGATGTGCCGTGAAGTGAGCAAGCGCTGCCCCCATTCGGTCTGGCTCCGCACGGCGGCGAGGGTGTCGCTGAAGGTTGAGCCCGGCTTGTGGGGTAAGGACCACTCCAGCGTCGGCTTCGCTACGACTTAACCGATGCGGATCCCTTTTCGCGCCCTGCTCAGTCCTCGTCCTGCCACCTGCGGAGATCCGTCTGGTCATGGTAGGCCATGCGGTCCGGCGTGGTGATGAACTCCATCGTCGTGCCCCACGGCATGCGGCAATAGCAGACCTTGTTCCCAGGTCCCTTCTCGGTTGCATAAGGAATAGAGCGTGGTGCGGTGAGAGGAGTGCCTCCGGCCCTCTCGAAGCGCTCGACCGATGCCTCGATGTCGTCAGTGTAGAGACCGAAGTGCGTGATGCCGAAGTCGCTCGCCCGGACCGGCTGGGCTTGCTCGGGGCCGTGCATTTCGAAGAGTTCGATGTCAGGTCCGGTGCCGATTTTCACCATCGCCTGCGCACGCACGACCGTTCCGGGGAAAGCGCCGACGGCCCGCTCGAATTCGGGTCCCTGCCGCGCAGGATCCGGCGGTCCGAAGGACTGATAGATCACCTGGCCGCCGAAAGCTTCCACCAGAAACAATTTCGCTGCTTCGATGTCAGGCACCGTGATGCCGATATGATTGACGCCGCGGATGATGGGTGCGGTCATGACAGTCTCCATCCTTGTTTAGTTGATCCGCCCAGCCAACGACAACGCGGGCGCGGGCGCGGAGCGTTAACTGACGTTGAGGAATTCGATCAGAGCGGCCGCGACATCATCCGGCCGCTCGTCCACAACATAGTGACTGCACCGCGCGATCGAGCCGCCCGTCACATTGGTGGCGAACTCCTTGAGCATCGGCACCATCTGCGCGCCGAAGCGCTGGTCCCCACCCAGGCCAAGCACCGGTATGTCAAGCGGCTGCTTCTTGTATTCGAGCGCGGCCGCATGATCGGCGGCGAGGGTACGATACCATTCCAGGCCGCCGCGCGTGCGGCCAGGAAGCGCCATCGCTCTCGCGTAGATCTCGATGTTCGCTAGATTGAAGGTGCTGTGATCGTAGAACCGCTCGGCCATGAAGGCCGAAACATAGTCGTATTCACGGCCATGGATCAGGCGCTCGGGCAGATCCCGGTTCTTGTGGAAGCTGAAGTGCCAGAGCCTGGCGGTCGTCGCCTCCCATTCGGTCCAGCCGGGAAGCGGAACGTCGAGGACGACTAGGTGGGTAATAGCCTCGCGATAAATGGCGGCCTGCGGCAAGGCGACCATTCCGCCGATGTCATGGCCGCACACGGCGTAGCGTTCATGCCCAAGGGCAACCATGACATCGTGCGCGTCGCGCGCCATTGTCGCCTTGTCATAGCCGTTGGGCGGGCAGTCGGAAAAGCCCGCGCCGCGCAGATCCATGGCCACCACGCTGAAATGCTCGGCCAGCAGCGGCATTACATTGTGCCATTCCCACCATGTTTCCGGCCAGCCGTGAAGCAGAAGGATCGGCGGCCCTGAGCCTCCCGTGACAGCGTTGATCTTGATGCCGTTTACCGGCACCAGCTGCTGGGTAAACCCCTTCAAAGTTGCGAACATAATCGTGTTCCAGTCAGATGTTGACGTTCAAACCGAGCTATCGAAGTCTTCGTTGCGAGCACCGGAGCGAACCGCCGCGTTCTGCGACCGCTCAACAAAGTCTCGCTGTTCTGTCCGGACGAGCTTCCTTGGACTCCACGGCTAAGCTCACGTTTCCTCCACCTAAGCCACCGCCCTTGTGGGTTCCGCAAATCCGCAGAAGGACTTGCTTCCAGACGATAGCGGAAATCTGGATGCTTAGATTTGTTCTTCAAATGACAAGACTGTACTCTCGGCGTTCAGTTCTGGGTGGGTGTCGCGATGGAATGGAGTGACGTCAAAATCTTTCTTGCTATTGCACGATCCGGCACACTCGGCGGCGCCGCGCGTTCTCTTCAGACAAGCCATCCGACCGTCGGCAGGCGTCTGCGCGCACTTGAGCAGGCGATCGGTCACACGCTTTTCCAGCGGACTGCGGACGGCCTTGTGCTAACCGAAGAGGGCCACGGGATCATCGCGCTGGCGGAGCAGATGGAAGCAGGCGCGCTGGCCATGGAGCGGCGGCTTGCGGGGCAGGAGCAGAACCTCAACGGCAATCTACGCATTTCATCAACGGACTGGTTTGGGGCGTATGTCCTGTCTCCCATCCTAGCGGATTTCGCGAACGCCTACCCCAATGTCGACATCGAAATTCTAACGGGCACGCGCCGGTTCAGCCTCGCTCAGCGGGAGGCCGACGTCGCTTTTCGTAGCGTGCCGTTCGACACTGCGGATATCGTTCAGCGGCGGCTCGTCAGGCTCGAATACGGCGCCTACATCGCCGAGGAGGCGCCTGATCCTAAATATGGCGATGGGACTGGTTCCCGGCTGATCACCCCATCGTCGGGCCACTTCCCTGACATCGCGTGGCTCATCGAGAGTTTCCCCAACGCAAGACCGGTCCTGCGGTCGAACAACCGCAACGTCCAGGGGCGTATGTGCAGGCAAGGCGTCGGCATCGCTGTCCTGCCCCGCGTGGTCGGCAATCAGATCCCGGGTATCCGCAGACTGGAACTGCCGACGCTGCCACCAGCACGAGACATCTGGATGGGATACCACCGGGATCTCCGGCGCCTTCAGCGTCTTCGTGCATTTATCACGACCGTATCGGACCACCTCGCAAACGCGACCGCATGATGTGCGGCCCGGATAGGCCGAACTCTGCCCGCACGACGAGGTCGGTGAGCCGGTACTTGGTCATTGGCGGCATCAACGCCTCCCACCCCAGCGCGCCGCCGCAGGAGGAAAGGCCGGCTAGGTCGAATTCACAAGGCCAGCCGCTCCATCCTACGGCACACGGGGTAGCACTGTCAGACATGGAACGATCGAGTACCGGCGTTCGTCTACGGTACTGGCGGCAGCGGCGTCGGTTGAGCCAGCTCGCCTTCGATCTTCCGCTGCAGCCACCACAGCACCGGGGCGAGAGCTTCGTCCGAATTCTTCTCGTAGATCAGGCCGTGGCCGTTGCCGTACACGCCGTGATCGGGCAGGTGCAGCAGCTCCGCCGAGGCGCCCGCGGCGTTGAGGAAATCCGCCGTGGGCGGGCTCGCCGCTGCGAAGGCGGAGGCTTCCGCGGTAACGATGAGGATCGGCAGCTCGGCCAGGGCGGGAAGCCGCAGCGTCCCGGGCACTGCGTCGCGCACCACCTGCGGGTCGGTTACGGGCGGATCGAAGCGCATCGCCGCCGCCGTGGCACCCCAGCGCATCGGCCCGATGTTCGGAATCACGGCAAAGGGCGGTCCCATCGGCTCGATCGCCGCGATGGCCTTCACCAGCTGCGGTCGGCGATCCGCCACCAGCCAGCCATCCGGCCCCGAGGCGGAGTGGGTGATCAGGATGGCAGGCCCGATACGGTCCAGCAGCGCCGCGGTGCGGTCGGCGTCCATTGTTTCTGAGGCTTCGAGATCGTCCGGCAGCGGGCCATAGCCGGCGATGAACTCGTCCATGGCCGCCTCGTCGTCGTGGGCGAACGGCCACTGGGTGTGGCGTAGATCGTTGCCCGGGAAATAGATCTGCCGGCCACCCTCGTAGGAGAAGGGCGGCCCCATCGGCCCGGTCGTCACGACGTGCAGGGGCGATCGGCCGTGACCAGGCCGGTCGATGATCAGCACCGCGTAGCCGGCCTCGACCAGCCGCTGGGCCCAGCCCGGACGCCCATCGGGCGTGTCCAGCCACTCGGTGCCCTGGAAGCCGCCGCCGTGCATCAGGACGACCGGCCAGCGGCGGGTCACCTGCTCGGGCGCTTCCCACTCCACGAACATCGGCCCGCGCTGATAGGTCCTGCCGCTGATTGAGACGCGCTCACCCGGAACCCAGAAATGGCCGCGTCGAACGGTGCGGGCCGGCGACGACGTCCAGGGTGCGTAGGGCGTGCTCATGCTGATACTCCCTCAAAGGGCAACGGCCCGCGCGCGCATCGGCACGACATCGGTGAAGCGGGGCAGATCGGCCATCACCGCGGGCGCTTCGGGCGAGCGGAATGCTGCATCGACCGCGGCTTCGTCGCGGAAGCGGCACTCGCAGAGGGCGATAACTCCGACCTGGTCGACGGCAGGGAAGAAGGCGGCGAGGCCTTCGAGGCCATAGGGCGCCCAGCTTCGCAGCACGAGCGGGAGGTGGTGATCGACATAGTAGCGTCGGTCGAACCGCGTCGCGGGCTCGCCCTGGTACGTGACGTAGACGATGACCTGGTTCATGCACTGTTTCATGTGCGTCTTTCCGTCATCCCTGCTGCTTGAACCTCGGTCGGGGGCGTGGGACGGACCCTGCGACATCCTGATCATGATCGGTTGCCATGCCGAACAGCCGCCAGTGCCCGGCATGGACGAAGCACAAGCCACTTTCGTGTCCCGTGCTCGGCGGCTCAGGCGGCGAAGCCGCCGTCGATCGTGTGCATGGCGCCCGTGATGCCACGCGCCTGCGCGCCGGCGAGATAGAGTGCCAGGCTCGCAACCTCGTCGGCCGTGCCGTAGCGCTTGATGGCCATTTCCGCGAGCATACCGGCCGCCCGTGGACCTTTGGCCGGGTTCATGTCGGTGTCGGTCGGGCCGGGCTGGATCACGTTGACCGTGATGCCGCGCGGGCCCATGTCGCGCGCCAAGCCGCGCGCCATGCCCTGCATCGCCGCTTTGGTCATCACGTAGGCCGCGAGCCCGGGAAACGGCATGTTGTCGGCGGTGTCGGACCCGATGACGAGGATCCGACCTCCGTCGGGCATCAGCCGCGACGCTTCGACACTGCCGAAGTAGGCACCACGAACGTTCACGTCGATCATCTGGTCGACATCATCGGCGGCAAGCGTCAGCGGATCGCCGAACACCAGCAGACCAGCATTGTAGACGCAAACGTCAATCGGGCCGGCGTCGCGGATCGCCGAGATGAGCCCATCGCGTTCCCCGGCATCCGCCCGGAGCGCCTGCGCGCCGGTCTCGGTGGCGAGCGCGGCGGCCGTTTCGGTGGACGCGGCATAGGTGAACACCACTGTTGCGCCGGCTGCGGAAAAGCGCCGCACGATCGCGGCGCCGATGCCGCGGCTGCCGCCGACAACAAATACCGTGTGATCCGAGAGTTCCATCGTACCTGTTCTTTCAATGTTGAAGCGAGATCCCCGCTCCCTGCCGTGAGCGGCGGCTGAGCGTCAGAGCGGGGCGCCGATGCTGCGGGACACGGTGGCGTCGGTGAAGCGAGGAACGTCCGCCATCACGGCTTCCGTTCCGGCGGATGCGAGCGCCGCATGCAGCGAGGCCGCATCGCGAAACCGGTAGATCCCCACAGAGACATCCACTGCACCGGCGTCTCGGGGGAAGAAGGCTGCGGCACTCTCCAGTCCATGCCGCTGCCAACAGGCGAGCGCCAGGGGCAGGTGAACGTCGACATAGTAGTCGCGATCAAAGTATGTGCCGCCGCTGCAGGTCACGATCATTGTTGCGTTTGCCATCAGCGAGCATGTGGCCCGATGAAGCTCGATCGTAAATTCGCAAAAATGTACATCCGCCGTTCAATAACGTGGGCGGCGGTGACGGAACGGAGTGACATCCGGATCTTTCCCGAAAGGAGCCTGGCTGACGGAGCGGCTTGGCAACGATCTCCTCCGGCTTGTGGTGCTTCCTTGCCATCTCAACACCCTCCACGGTTCCGCCGGGCTCACCCTACTCGGCGGACCGCTTCTACGGGGGAAGGTCACACGACGCTGTGCTGAACGGGGTTTGAAAGACGCAAGGAGTCAGATAGGGGCGTCCTTATCTGCCAGGAATGCTACCGTTGCCCTCGACCCATACCGGACGTCGCAATCAGCAGGCCGATGCCGAAGGTCAGAGTGGCCACGGCTTGGCCACCCTCAGCTTACCGCTTGATGGCGACGCACTTGACTTCGGCCAGCAGGCCCGGCCGTGCCAGCTCGGATACGCCGATCACCGTCCAGGCGCATATACTGCGCGGAAAAACGCGATCCTTCACGGCGCGGAAAACATCGAAGTGTTGGCTGAGGCTGACGTGATACGTCGTCATGTCCACGATGTCCTCAAAGCTGCAGCCAGCTTTCTCTAACACCAGCCTAAGGTTCTCCCAGCAAGCGGCGAACTGTGCCTCGGGGCTTTCGATAACGTTGAGATGCTCGTCCCTGCCGACCTGCCCGGCGCAGAAGATGAAAGCTCCGACCTGCACGGCAGGCACGTAGCCCGAGCTCTCGACCACGCGTTCCATCTGTCGGGGAACGATAAGGGTGCGGTCGGTCATACGGGCTACCTTCTTCCCACCTTCTTCAATCGTTGAGCTTTCCATCAAAAGTCATGCCACTCCACCGGGGAACGCTGTCCATCCTGCCTAGCCCTCGGCTTCCCGGGGGGCTGCCCGCCAGCCCATCCGGGGTCTGCCATAAGAGCAATCCATTGCGCCGCCAGCTCATGAACGGCGAATGCTAGACGCGCCGGGCGAGCGCTGACTTCGAATGTGAGCTGGACATTATGGACGAGGACTGTCCTCGGGGGTGCGTGTGGAAGATTGAAATGTACTCGCTAGCCGCCCGTGCGACCGAAGTCTCAGAGCTTATCGACCGCCACTCACAACTTCATCTCATCCCGGATCAGGTGCGCCACGGGCCGCAGCAGGTCCCGGTCGCCGTCGGAGATCACGCTGTAGCCGATCTGCCGGTTGATCCAGGCATAACCTTCAAGCGCCTGCAGATCGATGGGCTGCATCTCCGCCTCCCGCCCGAGCCGCATCGGGCGGACATAGAGCGTCATCCGGTCCCTCGCCGCATTCTCGTAGATCAGCATCGCCGCTGCGCCGGAGACGGTGGACAGGACCCGCCCCCCGAGGAGGCGGTAGCCCACGGGCGCGAGGTCGGGAAGGACCACGCGCCGGCCCAGCTTCTGTCCCATCCAGGTCGTCATCTCCGCCCGGTCGGTGGAGCCGACCTCGATCGCCCGCGCCGGGTCGTTGGCGAAGACACGATAAGCCGAGGCAGATTCCAGGCCCAGCAGCGCGATCTCGTTAGGGGGCATCATCCGGTTGAACGGCATCATCTCGTGGCCGAACCAGCCGCCGGCGCCGCCCAGCCCCAACGCCAGCACGAGGCCAGCGGCGATCCTCCAATGGGTCGCGGGGCGCGCAGTCCTGCGCAGCCGCGCCTCAGTCAGGGCAGCTAGGCTCAGGGATGGCGGCACTGGTTGCCGCAGCTTGAAAGAGAGGGCGTCACGCAGCGTGGCGTTTTGTGCCCGCCAGGCTTCCACGCGCTGTCGCAGCCCGGGGTCGGCCGCCAGTCTCCGATTGACCTCAGCGCGCTGCTCGGCGTCGAGGCGGTCGTCGACATAGGCGTGCAGCAACTCTTCGGGCAGAGGAGGTTGGGTCATCTCACCAGCCGCAGCGCCAAGCGCCCGCGTCCTTCCATTTGTGCGCGTAGTGCGTCCCGCGCGCGGCTCAGCCGCGACATCACGGTGCCCATGGGGATGCCCAAAATACCAGCGGCCTCGCGGTAGTCGAATCCTTCCACGGCCACCAGCAACAGCACCTGGCTCTGCTCGGCAGGCAGCCGCGCGAGCGCCTCGAGCATCTCGCGCGCCGTGCTCGTCCACTCCTGGCTCGCGGCCATCGAGAGGTCGGCGCTGGCGATGTCCACAGGCTGCCCGCGCCGGCGCAAGCCCCGCCAGCGGCTCACCGCCAAGTTGTGCAGGATGGTGAACAGCCAGGGGCGGAGCTGCGCGAGGACGCCGCCCTCGAGCTCGGGGAGGCGCGCGAGGGCACGAACGAGGCAGTCCTGCACCAGATCGTCGGCGTCCTGGTCGTGGCGCACCAGACTCCAGGCGTAGCGCCGCAGCGCCGGCACATGGCCCTCGATCTCCGCCAGCAGCGACATTCGGTGTGGCAACCCCTTCATCACCACGATCAACGCCCCTCCCGCCGCTTTATTCCCGGAGCGGGTCGGAAATTTTGTGCGGAATAAACCGGGCGCCGCAGCGTCCATGGGCCCGACGACCCACCGACGGAAAGGAACCACCCGTGCAACGACGTATGCTGATGGCGCTGGCCGCCACATCGCTGGCCGGCGGTCTGCTGGCCAGCGGCACCGCCAGCGCACAGAATCCTCCTCATTCGCCGCCCGGCCCCGCCCGGCTGCGCGGCACGCTTGAGGGCGTGACGGAGACGAGCCTCACCCTCACCACCCGTGCCGGCGCCAGGATGACGGTTGCCCTGTCTCCCCAGCTCCGCGTGGCGCTCGTGGTCGCCGCCCGGATCGAGGACATCCGGCCCGACAGCTACATCGGCACCGCGGCAACCGCGCCGCAGCCGGACGGCTCCCTCCGGGCGCTCGAGGTCACCGTCTTCCCACCGGAGGCGCGCGGCACCGGCCAGGGACACTTCGGCTGGGATCTCGGCGAGGGCAGCAGCATGACCAACGGCACCGTCGGCAGCCTCGTCGGCACCAACGGCCGGACCATGGTGGTGAACTATGGGAGCGGCGAGAAGCGCATCGTGATCCCGGATGATGTGCCCATCGTCGCTGTCGAGTTCGCCGATCGCGCCGCGCTGAGGCCGGGCGCGAAGATCGTGGCGAACGGCCAGCGCGATGCCGGGGGAGGGGTGACCGCCGCCTTTATCCTGGTCGGCAAGGACGGACTGACGCCGCCGATGTGAGAGTTCCCCGGCGGGGCGGGCGGGGGAATGCCGCCCGCCCGGTCCGCGCCGATGCATTAGGCGATCCGGCTTCGGCCGGGAGCCTCCAACGAAGAACGAGTCCGCCATCCGACGCCGGTCCGCCGTGGCTGGGCCGAAGGAGATTGCTGTATGACGCATCCGCTCCTGGTGCGGATCACGCACTGGATCAACGCCGCCTGCATGGTCTGCATGGTGATGAGCGGCTGGGGCATCTACAACGCCTCGCCCCTCTTCGGCTTCCGCTTCCCGGCCTGGGCGACGCTGGGCGGCTGGCTGGGCGCCAGCATTGCCTGGCACTTGGCCGTCATGTGGCTGCTGGTCGGCAACGGCCTGCTCTACGGGCTCTACGGCCTCCTGGCCGGACACTTCCGCCGGCGGCTGCTGCCCTTGCGGCCTGGCGAGGTGCTGGCCGATATCGGCGCCGCCCTGCGGCTGCGCTTGGCGCACAGCTCAGGGGTCTACAACGCCGTGCAGCGCGCGACCTACCTCGGCGTGCTGCTCCTCGGCGTTCTGGTCCTCGCCTCTGGCTTGGCGCTGTGGAAGCCGGTGCAGTTGGACGAGCTGGCCGGGCTCCTGGGCGGCTACGAGGCCGCGAGGCGGGTCCACTTCCTGGCCATGGCGGGGATTGCCGGCTTCACCCTTCTGCACCTCGTCATGGTCGTGCTCGTGCCGCGCACCCTGCCGGGGATGATCATCGGCCGCCCCCTGCCGGAGAAGGCCTCATGAAGAACCGTCCCGACCTGCGCGACCACGGACGCGCCCTGCGCAAGCTGGACCGCCGGATGCTGCTGCGCGGCGGCCTGTCCCTAGGATCGCTCACCCTGCTGACCGGCTGCAACCTGCAGGACGGCGACACCGTGGACAGGGTGCTCTGGGCCATGTCCCGCTGGAACGACAGGGTGCAGGCCGCGCTGTTCAACCCGCACCGGCTGGCGCCGGAATACACCGAGGCCGACATCACCACCCCGTTCCCCTTTAACGCCTTCTACCCGTCGGACGACGCGCCGGAGGTCGATGCCGACGACTACGCGCTGGATGTCTCGGGTCTGGTGCAGGACCGCTCTCCCTGGCCGCTGGCACGGCTGCGCGCGCTGCCGCAGGTCAGCCAGATCACACGCCATATCTGCATCGAGGGGTGGAGCGCCATCGGCCAGTGGGGTGGCGTGCCGTTCCGGGAGTTCCTGCGGCGAGTCGGCGCGGACACGCGGGCGCGATACGTCGGTTTTAAATGTGCCGACCGCTACTCCAGCAGCCTGGACATGGCGACGGCGCTGCACCCGCAGACAGTCCTGGCTTTGGATTTCAGGGGCTCCGCCCTGCCCTCAGTCTACGGCTTTCCGCTGAAGCTTCGCGTCCCGACAAAGCTCGGCTTCAAGAACCCGAAGCACATCACGTCCATCATGGTCACCAACGACAACCCCGGCGGCTACTGGGAGGACCAGGGCTACAACTGGTTCAGCGGGTCCTGAGCAGAGGGGACGGGCAGGCGCGGTGGCTTGCGGGCTCCGCTCCCGATCGGAGCGGAGCCGGGCCCGGGGAAGCGGAACACAACGCCTCCCAATTTGGACATCCCAGCCTGACCTCGACTGGGCAGGGGGCGGCAGGTCCGGCTCAGTCCCGATCCCTCATCTCCTCTCCCGCTCAGCGAGGAAGCTCTCGACAGCAGCATGGTGTTCTGGGGTCTGGTGCGCGATGGCCTGGAGCGCTGCGGTCAGATCCAGGCTGGTCCTCAGGTCCGATCCGTCGCTCCTGCGCAGCAGGCGCTTGCAGAACCGGAGAGCAGAGCCGGAGTGCCCGGCGATCTCCTCGGCCAGTTCCAAGGCGCGGGACATCAGCCGGTCAGCCGCCAGAATCTCCGACACCAAGCCGTATTCCAAGGCCTGCGCCGCGTTGAACACCCTCGCCGTGAAGCTGAGCTCCGCGGCACGGGACGCTCCGACTACCCGGGGGAGGAACCAGGCGCCGCCGATGCCGGAGATCAGGCCCAGCCGGACAAAAGTCTCTGAGAAGCGCGCCCGGTCCGAGGCGAGCCGGATGTCGCACATGCAGGCGATGTCGAGCCCCGCGCCAAAGGTCGGGCCGTTTACGGCGGCGATGACGGGCACCTGCACTTCGTACAGGGAGAGCGCGAGCTGCTGGAGGGAGGCCCGGTAGCCCTCCGCCACCTCCTCAACCCGCCCGGCCATGAAGCCCTCGAGCGAGCGCATGTGCTTGACGTTGCCGCCCGAGCAGAAGGCCGGATCCCGCCCAGTCAGGATGACGGCCCTGATGCCTTGGTCCGCGTTGATCCGGCGGCAGGCCTCGACGAACTCCTCACATTGCCGGGCGGAGGAGAGCGCGTTGCGGTCCTCCGGGCCGTTCATCGTCAGCATGAGCACGGCGCCCCGCCGCTCCTCGCGAAGGAAAGGTTCCGTCATGCCGGTGCAGCCTCCAGGACGATCCGTTCCCGGATCAGCGCGTCGATTTCCGCGGGGGTGAAGCCGAACTCCCTGAGCACGACGCGCGAGTGCTCCCCAAGCCGTGGGGGCGCGCGCCTCGGGGCGGCAGGACGGGGCGATCCGGCCGCGAAGCCCGGCATCCGGACCCTGCCGGCGGTGAAGTGCTCGAAGGCGACCTCGATGCCGCTGGCGGCGTACTGCTCGGAGCGCGTCACATCCTCGTAGTCCGCGACTGGCGCCGCCATGATGTCCTCGCGGGAGAGAAGCGCCTGCCACTGCGCCGTGGGATGGACGCGGAAGACGGGAAACAGCACCTCCCGCAGCGCCGCCCGGTTGGCGACGCGGTCCGCATTCGTCAGGAAGCGGGGATCCTCCAGAAGGTCCGGGCGTTCCATGGCCCGGCAAAGCCCGGCCCAGCGCTTCGGCTGGTAGGCCGCCACCATGATCCAGCCGTCGGCTGTGGGCAGCGCCTCGTTCGGGGCGGCGTAGGGGGCCGAGCTCCCCGCCGGCACCGGCACCTCGCCGGAACTCAGGAAGCCCGCGAGACCCATCTGCTGGATCATCAGCATGGCGTTGTAAAGGCTGACATCCAGCCTGGACCCCACGCCCTCCCGGTCACGCCGCCGGAGCGCGGCGAGGATGGCGATCGTGGCGAAGAGCGCGCCGGTCATGTCCGCGAGCGGCAGGGGCGCCTTGCCCGGCTCGGCACCGGGCATCCCGATCCCGCTCATCAGCCCGGTCGCGGCCTGCATGATGCCGTCCACGCCCGGGCGGTCCCGCCAGGGCCCGTCCTGGCCAAAGGCGGAGATGGAGCAATGGATCAGGTCGGGCTTCCAGCCCCGCAGCGCCGCGTCGTCGATGCCGAGCTTCCTCGCGATCCCCGGGCGGAAGTTCTCCAGCACGATGTCCGTCCGCTGCACCAGCCGCTCCACCACCGCGGGCGCGCCGGGCCGCTTCAGGTCGATTGAGAGGCCCAGCTTGTTCCGGTTCGCCGAGAGGGCCGCGATGCTTTCCCCGTTTTGCCAGGGCGGGCCGAGCTGTCGGCCCAGCTCGCCCTCCGGTGGTTCCACCTTGATCACGGTCGCGCCCATGTCGGCCAGCCACATGCCGCAGACCGGGCCCGCGACGAGCTGGCCGAAGTCCAGCACCACGAGGCCGTCTAGGACCGCGTCGATCGCCCCCAGGGGGCTGCCGGCAGGGATCATTCTTTCTCGATCCCCGCGGCGTCGACCAGCTCGCGCCAGACATCCAGCTGCCGCCGCACGAAGCGGCCCAGGTCGTCGGGCGTGCCGGAGAAGACGCTGTAGCCGATCTCAGCGAAGCGGGCCCGCGCCTCGGGCCTCTCGATGCCGCCGCGGATCGCGCCGTTGAGGGCGGCAATGACGGGCGCGGACGTCCGAGCAGGAGCGAAGACGCCACTCCAAGAGATCAGGTCGAAGCCCGGAAGGTCACCGGCCTCTGCGAGCGGCGGCACGCCGGGGAGGAGCGGGGACGGCGCCTCCGTGCTGAGGGCCAGGACGCGTAGCTGGCCGCCCCGGAAATTGCCGAGCCCCGCCGCGATGTCGACGAACATGCAGTCCACGCGCCCGGCGATCACGTCCGTCATGGCGGGCGGGGTGGAGCGGTAGGGGACGTGCAGCATCTCCGTCCCGGCCCGTCGCGCCATGGTGGCGCCCGCGACGATGCCGGTGCTGTTCCCGCTCGCGTAGGACATCTGCCCGCGGCGCCGGCGGGCCGCGTCCAGTAGTTCCCGCGCGGTGTGGTAGGGCGAGTTCCTGCCGACGGTGAGCATGAACGGCACGTCGCCGACACGGGCCACCGGCGCGAAGTCGGCCACGGGGTCGTAGTCCAGCCGCCGCAGCAGCGCCGGGTTCGCAGAATGGGTGGTATTGGTGGTCACCAGCAGCGTGTGCCCGTCCGGCTCGGCCCTGGCCACCAGCTGCGCGCCGATGATGCCGTTCGCCCCGGCCCGGTTGTCCACTACCACCGGCACGCCGCTGAACGTTTCGCTCATCAGCTGGGCGAGGATGCGCGCGACGGCATCTGTGGCGGAGCCGCCGGCGAAGGGAACAACAAGGGTCAGGGGCCGCGTTGGCCTCCAACCCTCGGCACCCGCAGCCCGCATCCGTGCCGTCGCGCCGAGAAGGCCGAGCATGCTGGCTATGCAGGCCCGGCGCCGGATGGCTCGGGGGTGCTGCGCGGTTCTCATCGGACTTCCTCCTCCCGGGCGGGCCGTTCCGGCCCTGCCGTCCTGTCCGGCAGCGATGCCCCTGGGCCCGGGATCGGACAATTGAAAAACTGTCGCCGACCTATAATGCTCTGATATGGATATCAGCCTGAGAAGCCTGCAGGCCTTCGTCGCTGTCGCGCGACACAGGTCCTTCAGCCGGGCGGCGGGCCTGCTGCACCGGACGCAGCCCGGGCTCACCGTGCAGGTCCGCCGGCTGGAGGAGGCCCTCGGCCTGCGCCTGCTGGACCGGCTGCCGCGCGGGGCCGAGCCGACGGCCGCGGGGGCGGAGCTGGCGCGGGCGCTGGAGCCGCTGCTGCGGGACATGGAGCACGCGCTGGACGTGGCGCGCGGCACGGCCTCGCGGCGCGCGGGGACGGTCAGGCTGGCCGCGGTGCCCTCGGTCGCCTCTGGGCTCCTGCCCGCTGCCATGGCGCTGCTGCAGGAGCGCTACCCCACCCTGCAGGTGCGGCTGCAGGAGGCGGTCACCGGGCGGGTGCAGGCGATGGTCCGCGCGGATATCGTGGAGATCGGCATCGCCAGCCAGCCCAGGGACGGCGCGGATCTAGAGGCGGAGCCGCTGTTCCGGGACCGCATGCTGGCCGTCATGCCGCAGGGTCATCGCCTCGCTTCCGGCCGGTTAGCGCTGGAGAGGGTCGCGGCGGAGCCCCTCCTGCTGATGGAGACGGACACATCGGTGGATCGCCTGCTCTCCGACGCCTTCGCCGCGAGGCGGTTGCCGCTGGTCGCCCGGCAGCGGGCGGTGCACGCGGCGACGCTCATCAACATGGCGCGCGCCGGGCTGGGCGTCGCGCTGCTGCCCTCGACGGTCGCCGAGTTGCAAATCGCGCCGGAGTTGGTCGCGCGCGCCCTATCGCCGGATATCGTCCGCGAGGTGGTTGTCATCCGCCGAGCGGGGCGCTCCTACTCTCCCGCTGCGGAGGCCCTGGTGGCCGCCCTGCGGAGGAGCGTGCCCCGCGGCGCAGCGGGACCGGCACCGGAACCTGCCGGAACGCCCTTCCGCCGCGCTCCAAGGGCCTGCCGAGAGGAGAGCTGAACGTGTCGCAGAAGGTAATCGGCCTAATCGGCGGGATGAGTTGGGAAAGCTCAGCGGAGTACTACCGGATCATCAACGAGTCGGTACGGGCCCGACTGGGTGGCCTCCGCTCCGCCCGGTGCCTGATGTGGTCGTTCGACTTCGGCGAGATCGAGGCCCTGCAGCACGCCGGCCGGTGGGACGACGCGACGGCCGAGATGGTCGCCGCCGCGTCGCGGCTCGAGCGAGGCGGCGCGGACTTCGTGGTGATCTGCACCAACACCATGCACCGCATGGCCGACCAGGTCGAAGCCGCCATCGGCCTGCCGCTACTGCACATCGCCGACCCGACGGCGGAGCGCATCCGCTCGGCCGGGCACCGCAGGGTTGGGCTGCTCGGCACGGCCTTCACCATGGAGCAGGACTTCTACAAGGGCCGGCTCGTCGAGCGGCATGGGCTCGAGGTGCTGGTGCCCGGCGAGGAGGACCGCGCCGTCGTGCACCGAGTGATCTACGACGAACTGGTCCAGGGCCGCGTCGAGCCCGCCGCGCGCCAAGCCTATCGCGAGGTGATTGCGCGCTTGGTGGAGCGCGGCGCCGAGGCGGTCATCCTCGGCTGCACGGAGATCATGCTCCTTGTCAGGCCGGACGACAGCACCGTTCCCCTCTACGACACCACGACGATCCATGCCGAAGCCGCTGTCGAGCTGGCCTTGTCCGCATGATGTTCTGATCCTGAGGCCCGATGGCCCAGGTTCCGGACACGATGAAACGAAGGGCTACCGGTCCTTGCCGGGTCCTCCTCCCCCCGTCTCCTCAACCCTCATGCGGGCAACAGGCGGATCAATCCGTCGCGCCTGGCCTCTTCGACGAAGCCGAGCAGCACGGTCGCGGCGGTGGCGCGGGCGCGCGGGGCCAGGGCCGCGTCGCCGATCTCGCCGGCCGTCCAGAAGGACAGCACGCCGCGGAAGGCGAAGGCGAGCCCGTCGGGCAAGGTCCGAAGGGCAAGGTCGGCCAGGTTCGGCGTCAGCCCGTCACCGGCACCCAGGGCCAGTGCCCAGAGAGCCCGCGACTGCCCGGAGACCTGCCCTGGCTCCGGCCCTGGCGCGCCGAGCGAGCCCATGACCGCGCGGCTCACCACCGGCTCCTCCAGCATCACCGCGGCGGCGACGCTCACGGCCGCCAGGACCCGGGCGGCGGCATCGCCGGGCGGCGCGGTGGCCGAGAAGCGCGCCGCCATGGCCTCGATCCGCTGAGCCGAAAGGGCCCGCATGATCGCGGCCTTGCTGCCAAATTGGTTGAAGGGCGTCGCGAAGCTGACACCGGCCGCGGCCGCCAGATCCCGCATGGAGAACTCGGCGCTTCCCTCCCGCAGCAGGCGTTCGGCCGCCTCCAGCACGCGCTGCCGCGTCGCGTCGCCGCGCGGGCTGATCGAAGGGGGGGACTTGTTCGCGGGCATGGTCCAAAATATATCATGATATAATTTCAGCGATATGGAAGTCGGAGAAACGGGATGACCTTACCAGACGCAAGAACCTTCCTCATCACCGGGGTTAGCTCCGGCCTCGGCCGGGCCTTCGCGTCCGGCGCGCTGGCGGCAAGGCACCACGTGATCGGCACCGTGCGCCGCTCGGCGGACGCCGAGGCCTTCGCTGCCGCGGCGCCCGGCCGCGCCCACCCGCTCGTGCTCGACGTCACCGACTACGCCGCGATCCCCGCCGCCCTAGCCGCGGCGGAGAGCGAGGCCGGGCCGGTGGATGTCCTGGTCAACAATGCCGGATACGGCCACGAGGGGGCGCTAGAGGAATCCTCCATGGAGGACCTGCAGCGGCAGTTCGCGGCCAACGTCTTCGGCCCGGTGGCGATGATTCAGGCGGTGCTGCCCGGCATGCGGGCGCGCCGGCGCGGGCATATCGTCAACGTGACCTCCATGGGCGGCTTCATCACCATGCCCGGGATCACCTTCTACTGCGGCAGCAAGTTCGCGCTGGAGGGCATCTCGGAGGCGCTCGGCAAGGAGGTCGCGGGCTTCGGGATCCGTGTCACGGCGCTGGCGCCCGGCCAGTTCCGCACGGACTGGGCGGGGCGCTCGATGGACCGCACCCCCCGCAGCATCGCGGACTACGACTCTGTAATGAACCCGATCCGCGAAGCGCGCCAATCAAAGAGCGGCCGCCAGCCGGGCGACCCCGACCGCGCCGCCCAGGCCTTGCTGCGACTGGTGGAGGCGGAGAACCCGCCGACACGGCTCTTCCTCGGCGGGGACGCCCTTGGGCTCGTGGAGGGCAAGCTGGACGCGATGCGCGCGGAGATGGCGGCGTGGGAGGAGGTCTCCCGCTCGACGAGCTACGCCGCGTAGTCGGCCACGACAGTGCGCTTCCGCGGCCGCCGCCGAAGTGGCCGCAGAAGCGCGCCCGCCGCGAAGGCAGCCGATCCCGGTCTTCGCGCGCGGCGGCTCACAGCCGGAGCTCATCCCGGATGAGGTGAGCCACGGGCCGCAGCAGCGCGCGATCGCCGTCGGACATCGCGCTGCACCCGATCTGCCCGTTGATCCAGCCGGAGCCCTCCAGTGTCTTCACGTCGAGCATCTGCATCTCCGCCTCCCGCCCGATCCCCATCGGGCTGACATAGAGGGTCAGCCGATCGCCGTCCGCGCTCTCGTAGATCAGCATCGCGCTGCCCCGGATTTCTTAGCTTAATGCCGAATTGCAAAACTCTCACTGCGCTACCCTGGCCAGAGAGAGGACGGGGCGCGACACTGCGTTCCGACGCGACGGAGACCCTCGCCTCATGCTTCCCAGCCAGCACGCGCTGTTCGAGATCCCACCTGGCGTCTGTTACCTTGATGGCACTGCTTACTCGGCCTTGCCACTTTCCGTGCGCGCAGCCGGTGAGCGCGGCGTCCTTACCAAGAGCCAGCCCTGGAAATACCCCGACGCCCGCGCCGACGCTTTGGCTGAGAGCGCCCGCGCCGCTACCGCCCGGCTAATTGGCGCCACGCCCGACGACATCGCCATACTGGGCTCTGTCAGCCAAGGCATTGCCACCGCCGCCCGCAACCTCCCGCTGCCGTTCGGACAGCGGATATTACGAATGCAACACGAATTTCCGTCGCAGGCGCTAGTTTGGGACCGTCTGGCATCTGAACGCGGCTTGGCACTGGAGATCGTGCCCCGCCCGCCAGACGGCGACTGGACCGCGGCGCCGCTGACGGCGATCAGCCGCCCCGGGGCGCCGCCAATTGCGGTAGCAGCGCTGACCCCGTTGCACTGGAGCGACGCTGCACTGGTGTCGCTTGAGCGGCTCATGCAGGTGCTAAGGGAGGCCGGCGCGACAATCGTGGTGGATGCCACTCAGGCCTTAGGTGTCATGCCGATCGACGTCGCGTTGCTGCAACCGGACTTCCTTGCCTTTCCCACCTACAAGTGGCTGCTTGGCCCCTACAGCCTTGGCTTCCTGTATGCCGCCCCGCATAGGCAGAGCGGGCTGCCGCTTGACGAAAACAATGGCAACCGTTCTAGCGGCATCCCTGCCCCTGGAGCCCGCCGCTACGACTAGGGTGAACGCAATGACCCCATCTTGCTGCCCATCGGCCTGACCGACGGGCGCCGCATATCTTGGGAGTTCGCATCCCCGGCGGGATGCCGCCCGGCCTTGTCGCCACGATGGCCACTGAGGGCGTCTACTGCAGCGATCGCCTAGGCGTGCTGCGCGTCAGCCCGCACGTTTGGTGCCGTGAGGACGACGCGGACCGCTTCCGCGATGTGCTCGGCCGCGTACTTGGCCAGAACTAGTGCGTGTCACAGACTAAGGCGACCGGCTTTTGCCGTGGTGTGTCAGCGCAGCACACCTCGCTTCCTGCCACGATCTCGCTCGTGGTGGGCGCCTTCCCCGGTGGCACAACGGATACCCTCGCCGGTGATATCTCGGAGGTGCTGCGCGAGAAGCTCGGGCGCAACATTGCCGTTGAGAACAGCGCGGGAGCCGGTGGAAATGTGGCAGCCCAGTACGTGGCACGCTCGGCCCGCGAACGGCGCCGGCGCTTGTGGATGTCGTTGCAGGACATGTCGACGGGTTGTGTTGCAAACTTCGCGGCGGGCCATGGGTGGCCTGGATAGCAGGCAGATCAGGCAGCAACCTGGAATAGCCCGGCGACGAAAGTAGCTTGGGCCTGCATGTCGCGTCCGCCGATATCTCGAACTTGCCCCTTCCTCACCATTGCCATCACCTCGTAGCCCGCCAGCGTTCGTCGTGCCGCATGGAAACCACCGAAGCCGAGCCCTGGTCTGACCAGGCGTTTCAAGCGCCGATGGTCTTGTTCGATAGTCCAATCGCAAATGACAAAAGCGGACCTGCTCGCTGGACCGGTCCGTTGGCATGACGTAGCGGATCTCCACCTCGCCGTCGGTGACGATTACTCGGTCGATCAGGAGTTCCACCAAAGCCCGTCTCTGCTCAAAGGTCGCCTGAGCCAGACCCTGCCGCACCCGCTGGCAGAAATCCTCCATGGCACCGGACAGCCCGGCCAGTTCCTTGTGTCGGTCTGCCTGAGCTTCCAGCTGGCACGCCTGTTCCTCAAGCTGGCGTTGACGCGCCTCGAGATCACGCCGGCGCCGGCGGTATTCATCCAGCAGAACGACCCCGCCGAGATAGGCCTCGGTCAGCCGCTCAAGTTGCTGCCCGAGGCTCGCCTGCCCACGTCGTAGTCCTTGCTGGCGTGCTTGGAGCTCCTGCGGCAGCCACTGCCCGCCATGCGCCCGTTCCAGGGCGTGCGAGGCCTGCTCTGGATGGCTCAGCAGGTCACAGAGATCGGCCCAGACCAGCTCGTCCAGGCGCCCGGCCGGGCTCAGCCGCGACGGGCACTTCTGCTCCCGATGCGAGAACAGAGCCGGCATCTTGCCGGTGCAGGAGTAGTACCGATACCTGTTCAGATTGGCCCGTGCCAGGCAGGCCAGGCCGCACACCCTGCAACTGACCAAGCCGCGCAGCAGGTAAGGATGAGCCTTGTTGTTGCGTTGGGGCAAAGCGCCGGTTGCTGGCCAGCTTGGCCTGCACGCGGTCGAACTGCTCCTGGCTGACAAGGGACGGGATCTCCGCCACCAGGACCCACTCCTCCCGCGGCGCATCCACCCGGCTCATCGCCGAATGCCGGCGTGGTGCCGTTGCTGAACGCCGCTCCAACGTGCCGCGGCGATGCCAGCGGTTGCCGTAGACCTGGCCCGCATAGGCTGGATTGGTCAGCAGGCCGCGGATGCTGGCCAGGTTCCAGCGGGCCAGGCCCGTCGAGGTCCGGATGCCACGCTGCTCCAGCAGGCGTGCCAGCCAGCAGAAGCTGTGCGCCTCCTCCGCATACCAGGCGAACATCTCGCGCACGATGGCCGCCTCGGCCTCCTCGATGCGGACACCTGCGGGATCGCGCGGGCGGTCCGGATCCACCCGGTAGCCAAAAGGCGCTCTGGTCCAAGGCAGCATCAGTCCCGCCGCC
This sequence comes from Muricoccus vinaceus, assembly GCF_042433125.1. NCBI lineage: Bacteria > Pseudomonadati > Pseudomonadota > Alphaproteobacteria > Acetobacterales > Roseomonadaceae > Muricoccus > Muricoccus vinaceus. The sequence goes on from NZ_JBHLVZ010000065.1 coordinate 57,070, forward strand.
AACTTGCGCTGGCGGCCACGCCGCATGCGCTCGGTGATCAGCGTGCGCTCATACTCCGCGACCGCACCGCGGATCTGCAACAGCGACTGGTCATGCGGATCCTGGCTCATGGGCCGGTCGCGGAAACGCACCTCACAGCCATGTCCCTGCAACTCCTCCAGCAGCAAGACCTGATGGACATAGTTGCGCGTCAGGCGGTCCGGCGCGGTGATGACCACCAGATCGAGGTCGCGTGCCGCGGCGTGGTCCCGCAGACGATCAAGACTTGGCCGCCGCAACGAGGCACCGCTGTAGCCGTCATCGCGGAAGACCTGATCGGGGAGGACATCCCACCCTTGCTGGCCCACGTGGCCCGTCAGGCGCTCGATCTGCTGCTCGACCGTCTGGGCCTGCGCCTGGCGCTGTGTCGACACCCGGGCATAGAGCGCAACCCTCATGGCCATCCTCCCGCACGCCGGGGTCGCGCCACGCGCCGGCAGGCTCGGCGGCCAGCGCCGTTGTCCGGGCCAGTACCTGCTGGTAGGCCCGGTCCCAGCGACGCTGAGCGTCCGGATCCGGCTGCATTGTCCGACGCACAATCCACTGGCATCGCATCTGTCCTCCTGACTGGAGGGAATCAGCTGGGACCTTCCGCGCCCGCATGGACCGCTCACGCAGCGCCAGCCGAGACCAGCTCAAGCGCAGGCGCGAACGGCGGATCAGGCAAAATTTGTCATTTGCGATTAGGCCATCTCCACGATGTTGTTGAGAAACTTGATCTGGCGTAGCCGCGAGCGTCGCCACAGCTTGCCGTCCTCTCTCATCTGCTCGATGGCACACGGGTAGGCCGGGTTCTTGTCCACCGTGATCGTACGCGGGTTCACTGTATGCGGCTGCCCAAGCGCCTTGCGGAAGAAGCGCTTCGCGGCCTCGGCGTTCCGCTTGACCGAGAGCAGGAAGTCGATCGTCTGACCGCGGCTGTCGACCGCCCGATAGAGGTACATCCAGCGCCCCTTCACCCGCACGTAGGTCTCGTCGACCCGCCAAGAGCCGTTGCTCTTCCGAAGATGCGGTTGGGTCCGCTTCTCGATCTCCAACGCGTAAGCCTGAATCCAGCGGAAGAGGGTGATGTGCACGATCTCGACGCCGCGGTCCTGAAGCATCAGTTCGAGATCACGGTAGCTGATCGGGAACATGAGGTACCACCGGACCGCCCAGAGGATTACCTCGGCGGTGAACTGCCGCCCTTTGAAGGACTGATCCGGCCTCACCGAGACCACTCTCCGCCGTCTCGTCATGCCAAGGTTTGTACCTGCTCAGGCTGGCTCCGCAAGGCTGCAACAGAACCGTCATGAGCGCCTGGTTGCGGCTGACGCGGCGCCGCGGTGCGGGGCACGAACGCGGCAAGGGTGCGCCTGCGCCGCACCCGCTATGCCGAACGGCCGCTGCCGAATGCATGGCGGCGCCAGTACGGGCCCGAGAACCCCCGAGGGTCAGGCTAGGTGCCGAGCTGCTCGGCTCAAGCATGGCCAGCGCGGTGCCGAGGCACGGGAAGCGGCCCGGCTGAGGGGCGAGGCGCGGCGCGCTGGCGTCAGCCTGCGCATGCTGATGCGGCTAGCCCGCGCCGGTGTGGATGTAGATCCGGATGAGGTGCTGAACCTCCTGGAGAAGTGGGAAGCCAGGAAGCGAACGGCGCGGCAAGCCCGGACAAGGGCAACCCAAGCCAGCGGCTTTCCTACACACGATAACCGGGCGGTTTAGTTAAATGCTCTAAGCCTCATCATTCGTTCCTTAGCTTGGCGACTCTAGACCGGATACCGGCGTACGTCGGCCCCGCAGCGCGTGCTCGCGCCACGGACGCCGATCCCTGCTTATGGCAGCCCCGTTTCGGCGGGTGGTCCGCGGTCAACGATCGGCGTGAATTACCGTTGCGACAGTGCCCAGCGGGCAATCTCTTCCTTGCGAGCGAACCAGATCCCTTCGTGGCTCTTGGCATAGGTGAAGAACCTGTCGAGCGCGCGGATCCGGTTCGCATGGCCGCTGAGGCGATCGTGCATACCGATCACCATCATCCGGCGCCTTGTTCCAGCCTCCTCGTAGAGCTGATCGAACTCGTCGCGCAGTGCCTGTTCGTGCGCCTGCGGATCATAGCCCTGGAAGGGAAACACCATGTCGTTCATGTGGATGGTGTAGGGCACCATCGCGAAATCGCGGCCACGTACCGGGATGATGAAGGGTTCGTCGCGGCTCGGCTCGTCGATGCTGTAGAGAAAGCCGAGTTCCTGCAGCGTCTCCGAAATATGGACCGAATTGCGCATGAAGTACGCGTTCCAGCCGATAGGCTGCACGCCCGTGATCTGGTGGATGGTATCTGCGGATTCCCTGATGAAAGCCTTTTCCTGTTCGCGCGGCATATCATAGGACGCCGACCAGGTCGTGCCATGCGCGCCCGGCTCGTGGCCACGACGGACGATCTCGCGCGCGAGATCGGGATACTTCTCGATCGCCTTGCCGATCATGAACGAAGTGACCTTAATGTCGTGCTTGTCGAACAGGTCGAGCGCGCGGGGAATACCCTCGTTCATGCCGTACTCGAAGAAGGCGTTGGTTGCATGATCGGGGAAGCCGGGCTTGATCGGCTCGGGCAGTGCGCCGCCTGCGCCGGAGATCGGCTGCCCACCGCCCTCGAACATCAGGGAGATGCTGATCGCCAGTCGCGCGCCGTTTGGCCAGAAGGGATCCTGCTTGCCTGATGCCGTCGGGGTGATGCCGCCGCCACCGCTTGCGCCCGCCACAGCGGCAGGCGCCATCGTGGCTAGCGTGCGGGTTGCGGCAGCGCCCGCGAAGCCACGACGGGTCAGTCCAGGATTTTCCATTTTCAACATGGTGGTTTTCCTCGCGAGTAGGCGCTTCAGGCGCATAGGTCTGTCGGGTTACGGGAAAGGCCTGATCCCGGTCCGCGTCATCGGATGATCCGCTGGCGTGTCCGCTCTGATGTCGCCGCCAACCGTCCGGGGGCTCGGGTCGTCCGCCTGTGCCGTCAGATCTGAGTCAGTCCGCCGTCGACGAACAGTTCCGCCCCGTTGATGAAGCTCGCATCGTCCGACGCCAGGAACAGCGCAGCCTTGGCGATTTCCTCGGGCCGGCCGACCCGGCCAGCTGGGATCTGGGTAGCAAGAGAATCTTTAATGCCCTGCGCCTGATCGCCGCCACCGAACACATTGTTCAGCCCTGTCGTCTCGGTCGGCCCGGGGCTGACGACGTTCACACGGATGCGACGGTTCTTGAGGTCGAGGATCCAGCTGCGCGCCAAGTTGCGCACCGCGGCCTTGCTCGCGCCGTAGACGCTGAAGGCGGGCGTGCCTGACGAGCCGGCGTTGGAACTGGTGAGGACGATGGAGGCACCGTCCTTCAGCAGCGGCAGCGCCTTCTGGACGGTGAAGATCGTGCCCTTCACGTTAGTGTCGAAGGTCCGGTGGTAGTGCTCCTCGGTGATCGCGCCGAGCGGCAGCATGTCGCCGCCGCCGGCATTGGCGAACAGGACGTCGATCTGGGCGTGCTGCTGCTGCACGGCGTCGTAGACCCGGTCGATGTCGGCCAGGCTGGACATGTCAGCGCGCACGCCCGTGACCCGGCCGCCGATCTGCTTGATCGCGGCATCCAGCACTTCCTGGCGACGCCCGGTGATGAACACCACGGCGCCTTCCGCGACGAAGGCCTTGGCGGCGGCCAAGCCAATGCCGCTGGTCCCGCCGGTGACGACGACCACCTTGTTATTGAACCGATCTGCCATGGGAGGCCTCCTGAAAACTCAGCGGTGAAGCGCCGCTGCCCCCACTAGATGCCGGCGGGACGATGTTGCTTACAGTCGACAGTTTCAGTACGTAGCGTTCTGCGAGAGGAACGCTGATGCGCACTGACCTGAACGACCTGGCCTATTTTGCAGAGGTGGTTAGCCATGGTGGCTTCGCGGCGGCGGGCCGCGCGCTTCGGGAGCCGAAGTCCAAGCTCAGTCGGCGCATCGCCGGCCTCGAGGAGCGGCTCGGGCTGCGCTTGATCGAGCGATCCAGCCGACGTTTTCGAGTGACCGAAACTGGTCATGCGTTCTACGAGCGGTGCCGGGCCATGCTGGCCGAGGCCGATCAGGCCGAAGCCCTGGTGATGCAGGCGCAGGCCGAGCCGCATGGCCGCATCCGGTTCAGTTGCCCCACCGGCATGGTCGCGCCGGTGTCCGATCTGATCACGTCGTTTCTCGCGCGCTACCCCAAGGTGCAGCTACAACTCATCGCCACAGACCGGGGTGTCGATCTCATCGACGAGCGGATCGACGTGGCGCTACGCGTGCGAGTGGCCCTGACCACCGATGCGGAGCTCACGGTTCGGTCGGTGGGTCAATCCGTCCGGATCCTCGTTGCTAGCCCGCAACTCGCAAGCCGCGTTGCCTCGATCGAGCAGCTTGCGACCTTGCCGACGCTGTCGACGAATGAAGAACATGACGTCTTGGACTGGGATCTGGAGACGGGCGACGGGCGGAAACAGACGGTCCGCATCGAGCCGCGCCTCGGTTGCGCGGACATGGATCAACTTCTTGCAGCCGCCACGGCCGGGCTGGGCGTCGCGCTGCTGCCTGACCGTGTTTGTCGTCGGGCGCTGGATGCCGGGCGCTTGGTTCGTGTGCTGCCCGCTTGGCACGCTCAGATCGGGATTGTCCACCTCGTATTCACAACGCGGCGCGGTTTGCCTCCAGCGGTTCGCGCGCTGATCGATCACTTGGCGCGAGATTTCCCACCTGCCATCACAGTCAGTCGAGCCACGTAGCAGCAGTGTGAGCGGACCGCAGCTGCTTCTCACGCTAACTTTTTTGGATCCCGAAACACTATCTTTTTCAGGAAAGCCAGGGTCCGGTTGGGAGGGTAGCTAGAGGCTGTTTTGGGTCGGAACTGGTTATCTACCAAGGCGGGGGTTGTGTTGCAAACTTGGTAGCGGGCCGCAGATTGCCTGGATAGCATGCAGATCAGGCAGCAACCTGGAACAGCTCGGCGATGACGGTGGCTTGGGCCCGCATGTCGCGCCCGTCGATCTTCCAAAGCTGCCCCTTCCTCACCATCGCCATCACCTCGTAGCCCGCCAGTGTTCGTCGTGCCGTATGGAAACTCCCAAAGCCAAGCACCTGTCTGTACCGCCCGCAGTTTCTGAGACACCTGAGTGAAGCCTATGCGGCGAGAGCCGCGGGTG
>NZ_JBHLVZ010000066.1:0-15242 GCF_042433125.1 Muricoccus vinaceus
GCCTCCGTCCGACGCATGCTCCGAAGGCTCTGTCAGAAAACTACATGATCTCGGACGGACTCTGAGGGGCGTTCCTTCGTGATCTCGGCGGAGCAGGCGGTCTGGCTGCCAACCGGTCTGTCGCACCGGGTTGGCTCGCTGCTCGGCGCCGAGTTCCGCAGTCTCTGGATCGCCGAGGAGGTCGGTGCAGGGATCCCGAAAACCCCCACGGTGTTCAGCGTGTCGCCCCTGCTCCAGGCCCTCATCGTCGAGGCCGCGGCCATCGAGGGCCAGGACGATCCCAATGGCTATGCGGGCCGTGTGACCGGCCTGATCCTCGACCAGCTCCGGCGCGCGAAGTCCCTTCCGGCTGCGCTCCCTTGGCCGCGTGGAGGCCCCCTGCTGAAGGTGTGCGAGGCCATCTACGCTGACCCAGGCGATCCACGCGGGTCAGAGGAGTGGGGGAAGGAGTTGGGCATGTCTGGACGGACGCTGGCCCGGCGCTTCGACGCGGACCTTGGCATGAGCCTGCGTTCCTGGCGAAAGCGCCTACGACTGTTCAAAGCGATCGAGATGCTGGGCGGCGCCCTGGGGGTGACTCAGACGGCACTGAAGCTTGGTTACGGCTCGACCTCGGCTTTCATCTACGCCTTTCGTACCGAGATGGGATGTGGCCCGCAGACCTACATGCGAGGATGCGGACCTGATCGTGTCGCCCTCGCGGCCTCTCGCGCTGGAGATACTTTGCCCTGATCTGCACCCCGATCATCCGCTTGTGGTGCGGCCGTATTGGTAGGGCCTGCTATTGTCCGCCCTGTACTCCAGAGCAGACGCACAGCTTTCGAGCGCTGCATGCAGACAATCGGACTCGCTTCCTGGCGACGCCCAGGGCCTATCTGACTGATCGCGAATAGGCTGATGTGGCTCCTGGAGAACGCTGTCCTGGTGGGCCTCTTGCTCCAACGAGATGAACCAAAAACGTACGGCCCGGTCATGCAGGTTGCTCAGGATGTCAAAGAAGACTGGGTTGCCTGATGCGCGCGCGATGGTGCTGTGAAACGCTTTGTCCAGCAGCATCATCGCTCCGGTGTCATGCCGCTCAAGCGCTGCCGATGTATCGTCCAGCACAGTATCAAGGGCTTTCACGTCATTGGGGGTGAAGCGGCGTCCCGCCAGGCGCACGGCGCGGCATTCGTTTACCGTACGGGCCTCGATGATCTGCAGCACCATCTGCGAATGGAGTGCTTCCGAGCATGATCAGGGGGTGCGTCGTCGAGCCTTCAAATCCGGCCGGGTAACGGCGACGATGGCCGATGCAGGCTCATCACCGACGCGGCGGATACGATGAGCCAAATGCCCCGAAAATTGAGCGCAGTCCCCTTTTTCCAGGACGAAGCCGCGGTCCGCGAAGCGCACCTCCACCGTTCCCTGAAGAACGAAGAACAGTTCCTCACCCCCGTGTTCGGCTTGTCCTTCCGCGCTGAACTCGGCCGCTGGATGGAGGACAAAGGCTTCCAGCACTGCACCGTTGCGACTCAACGCCTCGATGCCGTGTGTTGCGGCAGTGGCGGAGGTGAGGGGCAGGCGGTCGGGAACCCTGGTGACGCGCACCGCGTGCTCGGCCAAGCGTTCGCCGAAGAGTTCTGCAACTGGGACACCCAGAGCTTCAGAGAGGCGAAGGACGGTCGCAATAGACGGGTTCTTCATGCCGCGCTCCAGGCGCGAGAGATAACCCTTGTCCAACCCTGCCGCTTCGGCCACCGCCTCCAACGTCATGTCCCGACCCTGACGCAGTTCTCTGATTCGGGCGCCGACTGCAGCCGCTCGCGTGGCATCGCGGGTGCTATTGCCTACGGCTTCGGCGCGTGCGGCTGCTGACCTTTGGACCGTGGCGCTCATGCTTCGACGACTAGCCGATCCGAAGCACACCCGGCAACACACGCCATGAGGTGGGTCCGCCGCTCCTCCGGTTGCAGCACGCGGTCACGGTGAACAGGTTCTCCCTCCAGCCATCTCACCTTGCAGGCACCACAAACACCTCCCTCACAGGATGCGTCCACCTTCGCGCCTAATGCCCGCAGTGCGACAAGCATGCTGCCCCCCGCAGGAACATCAGTTGAAGCACCATCCTGGGAGAGTACCAGGGTATAGGGGCGCGCGTTCGGATCGGGCGCCAGGACAGGCGGCACAAAGTGTTCCGCCCGGGCAGTGCCGGAGGGCCAGGATGCCGTGGCGTGCTCGAAGGCATCGATCATCGCCAGGGGACCGCAGCAGTAGGCCTGCAGGCCGGGAACATGAGCACCAAGCAGCGTCTCGAAGGCGGGTCTGGGCGCCACCGCGGTGTCATGCACCACCGCGCGTCCAGCGCTGATCCAAGGAGCAAGGTCGCCTGGGCAGGGGAGTGCGCCCCGGTGCAGCACATGCAAGGCCCAGTCAGCCCCCTGGCGCTCCAGCACCGGCGCCATCGCAAGGAAGGGGGTGACGCCGATCCCCCCTGCCACCAGGATGTGGCGCGAGGCACTCTCGGCGATGGGGAAGGTGCAGCGCGGCATGGACGCCCAGACCGTGTGCCCCTCCTCCAGCGCATGCACCCATGCGCTGCCACCCCGCGACCGCGTCTCCAGCTTCACCGCAACAACCCATGCGTCTTGCACCGCCGGATCGCCGCACAGGCTGTAGGCGCGCGAGCCGACCCCGGGAACGTGGAGGTCGAGGTGCGCTCCCGGCTTTGTGCGAGGCAGCGGCCACCCGTCGGGATCCTTCAAGGTAACGCGCCAAATGCCAGGACCGGCGGCACAGGCCTCCGCAACGCGAAGCTCGATGTTACGGGCCATCGGTAATCAGGCGGGCTCGATCGCGTCGCCCACACGCAGGGTTCCACCTTCAAGGATCTTACAGTTCAATCCCGACCGGTGGACCATGGGGTCGAACACCGCCTTGCCGAGGATCTCCTCAATGTGGCGGCACGGCACAGAAAGGCGCGTCGCCTCCACGAGGCATGCTCCGAGGCGGAAGCGCTTTCCGACAAGGTGGTTCAATGCGACACCCCGCGTGGTGACATTCCGCCGGTGTTCCTCCGGAAGCATCTCCATCTTGTAGTCCCGCAGGATGGCCTCCAGCACCTCGGCCTCGAACAGGGTGATCTGACGCCCTTCCTCAGGCTTCTCGGAGTAAAAACCGGTTTCCGTACCGATGCGGTAGCGGTCGCCGACAATCCCCTCGCCCGCGACAAGCTCGATTGCTTCCTGCGCCTGCATGGGCAGGAAGGCACGCGGCGTGATGTGCAAATGGGAAACCAACCCGCGCCAGGCCAGTGTCATCGATGGCGAGGTCTTCGGGGCGAGAGTAACGCTCATCAGCTTGCTCCAAGATGGGCAACTAGTTGCCTGATTGACTATATCTCGTGAAAGATGCCCTCATCTTCCTCCCGACATCAACGGTTGTTTCGTTGGCTGCCGGGCATCGTGGTGGCACGCCGGTTGCCAGAGGTGTGCCTTCCTAGCCAGGAGACCTCCCCTATGCGCCGTCGCCGTCTCATAGCCGCGGGCTCCGCGGCACCCACCCTGGTTCTGCCCGCCCTATCGGCCCCCGCTCTGGCGCAGACCACGCCCGAGATCCGTTGGCGCATGACGAGCTCTTTCACCAAGGTGCTCGATGTCACCTACTCCACCGGAGAGTACTTCGCCCGCCTTGTCTCCGAGATGACGGATGGGCGGTTCCGCATCACGCCCTTCGCAGCCGGAGAGATCGCCCCGAGCCTTCAGGCGCTGGACGCGGTTACGCAGAACAGCGTGGAGATGGCGCACACGGGCGGGCTCTTCTTCACGGGGAAGGACCCGGCATTCGCCTTCACCACAACCGTGCCATTCATGCTGAACCCCCGTCAGCAGTCCGCCTGGATGTATCACGGCGGCGGCAACGACATGCTCAACCGTCTCCTGAAGGATTACAACGTCTACGGACTGCCGCTTGGAAACACCGGCAACCAGATGGGTGGCTGGTTCCGTAAGGAAATCAGGAGCGTTGCCGACCTGAACGGGCTCAAGTTCCGCGTCGCAGGGCTGGCGGGCAACATCATGGCCAAGATGGGCGTCGTGCCTCAGCAGATCGCGCCGGGCGACATCTACTCCGCGTTGGAACGCGGTACCATCGACGGGGTGGAGTATATCGGCCCCTACGACGACGCGAAGCTCAACTTCGAGAGGGTTGCTCGCTACTACTACTATCCCGGCTGGGGCGAAGGCGGCGCCGTCCTCCACGCCTTTGTTAACCTGGAACGTTGGCACGAACTGCCGAAGTCGTACCAGGCCGTCCTCACTGCTGCTTCGGGCGCGGCATCACAGTGGATGCTCGCGCAGTACGATTGGAAGAACGTAGAGGCGCTGTATCGCCTCGTTGCGAACGGAACGCAGCTTCGCGCCTTCCCGAACGAGGTGCTGGACGCCCTTTACCGCGTGTCAGGGGAGGTGTTTGCCGAAATGTCAGCCCAGAGCCCACGCTTCAAGGAACTGCTGGAAAGCCAGACCTCTTTTCGCGACCGCTCCTACGGCTACCACCAGGTGGCGGATTACTCCTTTGACAGCATGATGCTCCGCCTCCGGAGGGCGGCGCGGTGAGCACCCGGATCACACGGCGGACGGCTCTGGCGGCGCCGCTCCTTGCGGCTGCGCCCCGCATCGCGGCAGCACAGACCTTTCCCGCTCGTCCCATCCGTATGATCGTGCCATTTGGCGCCGGTGGTATCAGTGATCTCGTTGCCCGCCTCTCGGCGGAAGCGGCAGGACCGCTCCTGGGTCAGCCTGTGGTGGTGGAGAACCGGACCGGCGCCGGAGGCAACATCGCGGCCGAGGCAGCAGCTCGCGCCACGCCGGACGGCCACACCATCCTTTTCTGCAGCGTCGGCATGCTGGCGGTGAATCCCGTGCTCTACCGCCGCCTTCCCTACGACCCAGCCCAGGACTTCTCTACCGTCGCTCCGGTTGCGAACACACCGCATGTCTTAGTCATTCGGCCGAACCTTCTTCCCGCCGGTGGCGGCCTGCAAGAGTTCCTGGCGCTCGCACGCAAGGAACCAGGCAAGGTCACCTGGAGCACGGCTGGTGTAGGCAGCTCGCCTCACCAGACACTCGCCTTGCTTCAGTCGCTCAGCGGCGCAGAGCTGACAGCGGTGCACTACCGGTCAGGTGCGGCCGGGGTGCAGGCCGTACTCACCGGCGACGTCGCTGCCACCGCGGAGGCAACACCCGTCGTGGTCGAGCACATCCGCGCCGGAACGCTACGAGCGCTCGCCACGGCAGCACCAGAACGCCTCGCCTTGCTGCCCGAGGTGCCCACCGCCGCCGAGGCCGGGATGCCTGCACTGGTGAATGGCTCGGCCGCTGCCATCCTGGTGCCGCGCGCGACTCCCGAGCCAGTCCGCGCGATCTTGGAGGCTGCCTTCACCCACGTGACGGCCTTGCCGGACCTGCGGGCGAAGCTCGCCGCCCAAGGGACTGCTGTGCTCGAAGGAGGCCCGCAGGGCTTCGATGCCATGATTGCCGCGGAGACGGAGCGTTGGCGTCGTGTGCTCCGGGGCATGACGCTGGACTGAGGCGATGCCAGAGGCGGGTTGAGAAGGTGGTTCCCGCACCGGCTGCTCGTACGGAAGGGCGGTGGACAGAACAGCGCGGAAAGGAATGTCGAGTGTTCGGCCCCACGACCGCGCAACGGGAACATCCCGGATCTGTTCACCGGCCACCGCGGCTTCAATTTCGGTACTGTCAGCCGCTATGCCCACCTCCGGCCAGGTCTCCGGCAATCGCTCCCATGCCTTCGCGCTACGCTGGAGTTCGTCAGCACCGCCTCAGATACGGCATGGCCCTGGCCGAATCTCACCTGCGAGCAGAGCACCAAGTCTGGGGCCTGACTGATAAGCAGCCTTCGCACACGAACCGAAATGCAACTGATCGAAGCCTCTGGCAGTCCGCTCGCTGAATCACTTGGGCCGTGTCAAGCTCGGCTGAGAGAAGGCAGCCTGGTGCCGCCGCGGGCACGGTCATGCCGAGATGGGGAAACAAGCCAGTGTCAAAGGAAAGCATAGCAGATTCCACCTATGCCTGGTGGCGTCTGATCGCGGCGGTTCTCCTGGCGACCATTGGTGGCATCGGCCTCTGGTCCATCGTGGTTGCGCTTCCGGCCATTCAAGCAGAATTCGGTGTTGCTCGCGCCGAGGCTTCGCTGCCCTACACTCTCACCATGCTCGCCTTCATGGTTGGCGGCGTGGCCATGGGCAGGCTTGCTGACCGCTTCGGGGTTGTGCTGCCCGTGGTGATCGGCGCCCTGGCTTTGGGCGCAGGCTACATCGCCACGACCTTTGTTGCCGATCTCTGGCAGTTCGGGGTGCTTTACGCGATCTTCGTTGGGGGCCTGGGCAGCTCCGCGGTGTTCGGCCCGCTGGTAGCAGACACCTCCTTCTGGTTCACCCGGCGGAGAGGCATTGCGGTAGCGCTCTGTGCGAGTGGTAACTATTTCGCCGGTGCCATCTGGCCACCCATTCTCCAGCACTTCATCGCAACTTACGGCTGGCGCGCGACACATGTCGGCATCGGCATGTTCTGCGTCGCCACCATGCTGCCGCTGGCACTCGCCTTGCGCAGGCCGCCGCCGGTGCAAGCCGGTGAAGGCAACGTGCGGGCCACGACTGGCTTGGCCCAGCTAGGCCTTTCCCCGAATGCGCTCCAGTCCCTCCTCATGCTGGCGGGCGTCGCCTGCTGCGTTGCGATGGCAATGCCTCAGGTGCACATCGTGGCGTATTGCGCCGACCTTGGTTACGGCCCTGCCCGAGGGGCGGAGATGCTGTCCCTCATGCTAGGCTTCGGCGTCGTCAGCCGCCTGATCTCCGGTGCAATTACCGACCGGGTCGGGGCGCCGGTCATGCTGCTACTCGGATCGGGCCTGCAGGCGGTTGCCCTGGCGCTGTTCCTTCAGTTTAACAGCCTCGGTGCGCTCTACATCCTCTCGGCCCTCTTCGGCCTTTTCCAAGGTGGGATCGTGCCGAGCTACGCCGTCATGGTGCGACAGTTCTTTCCGGCGGCGGAAGCCGGGCTGCGGGTGAGCCTCGTGCTGTCCGCGACCCTCGCAGGCATGGGGTTGGGCGGCTGGCTGTCGGGCGCAATCTTCGATGCGACGCTCAGCTACCAGCTGGCCCTGGTGAATGGCATCGCCTGGAACGCGCTCAATCTGGCCATCGCTGCCTGGATCGTTATCCGGCTGCGCACCCGGCTGGTACCGCCGGGAGCACGTCTCAGAGCCTAGACCAACCTCCTGCTCCCAACTTCACACGACGTGATGGCGAGCTCGGCGCGATCGGGAACGTGGTGGAGTGGCTGGATCGCCGCGGGCGAGATTTTGCGAGGGGCAGTGCTTCGTGCTGCCTTGGCGGCAAGCTAGGCGGTGGGTTGATAAGGGTGATGCTCGCAACGGGATTTGATGAGCCCAAGACCCTGCGGTCCTATGAGCGCGTTGGGTTAGAACGCCTGGGAAGACCTTGTTCCGGACCGAGTCATTCTGACTAACTCCGCAATCAGAAAGGCTTCATTCACTTGGAGGTGGACCTGTCGATGCCTGACAATATCCTTTCTCATGACGCTGTCGTCCTGGCCCAGCGGTTGGTCCGCTTTCCATCTCTCAATCCGCCGGGCAACGAGGAGCCGTGCATCGACTTCTTGGCCCACCTCCTGGCGGGGCTGGGTTTCTCCATCGAGACCCACGAATTTGCCCCAGGGCGCCCATCTGTCATCGCGCGTCTCCTTGGATCGCCGGGGCTGAAGCCACTGGTCTTCACCGGACACCTCGACGTCGTCCCGGTCGGTGCGACGGATTGGACGTTTCCGCCCTTCGATGCCGTCATCGCCGATGGCCTGCTGCATGGCCGCGGAGCCTGTGACATGAAGTCCGGTGTGGCCGCCTTCGTGACGGCGGCGGCGCGGCTCCTCGCGAGCACCGTTTCGCTTCGGCGGGGGCTCGTCTTCATCCTCACGGCTGGGGAGGAGACAGGATGCCAGGGAGCATTCGACCTGGCACGACGCAATGTTCTTGGCGAGGCAGAGCTCCTCATTGTCGCGGAGCCGACGAGCAATCAGCCTGTCGTCGCTCATAAGGGCTCACTTCGGGTCGGGGTGACCGCTCGCGGCAGGACAGCTCATTCCTCAATGCCGCAGGAAGGCGATAGCGCGATCTCAAAGATTGTGTCCTGGATCTCACGCCTGGAAGCTTACCGCTTCAAAGGGAAGCACCCGCTGCTTGGCACTACAACAGCCGTGACAACGACCATCAGCGGTGGACAGAACATCAATTCGGTCCCTGATATAGCGCGGTTCACCGTCGACTTCCGAACCCTGCCGGACGACGACCACGAGAGTATCTTGGCCTGGATGCAAGAGCTGTTCGGTCCCGAGGCTCAGCTCGAGGTCATCACCGACTTCAGCGGCTTCGCCACCGATCCGAACCACCCCGCCCTCATCCCACTGCTTACTCTGCTTAGCAAGATTTCCGGTGTTCGGCCGACCCTAATGGGTGCACCCTACTTCACCGATGCATCTGCCCTGGTGCCCGGCTTTGGCCACGTGGCCACGGTCGTCATCGGTCCTGGTCATTCTGCGCAATGTCACAAGACGGACGAGCATTGCCCTGTGAGCGAGATAGAGGACGCTACGAGGATCTACGAAGGATTGATGCGGCACTTTTGCGCCTGAGCAGAGCGCAAAGTGTGAACACGCACGCGTTCGGAACCGCCTTCTGTACACCGCTCCAGGGACTTGGATGCTTCTCGGCGCCCACTCCCAGTCGGCCGCGAGGCGGGAACTAATCATCCGGAGGCGTTAGCCAAGCTGGTACGCCGGTTCCTGCTCGAGTGGCACCGGAACCTGGAGCCGCTCCACCATGGCCTGCGCGTAGGGCGCCGCCGAGCATAGGTGACGGAAGGCGCGGTCTGAAAGGTCCAGCCCGGCGGCGCGCGAGAGCCCGCGCAGGGCATCCTCCTCGCCCGTCGTGAGCGATGAAGGCTCAGGGTCGGTTACTGACGGGGTGACCGGCGGTGGCGCATGCGGATCGAGATACGGCCGAGCGGAGCGCCAGTCTGTCGCCCGCTCGAAGGCGTACGCCACCCGTAGGACCGTGGCCTCGTCGAAGGGACGGCCTGCGACCTGCATGGACAGGGGAAACCCCTGATGGAATCCGATGCACTGCGCCAGGGCCGGGCCCGTTGGAATGTTAAACGGCGTCACCAGCGAGGTCGTCTTTCGCCAGAACTGCACGGGCCGGTAGGCGTCCAGGCGCGGCGCGAGGCTCGGCGCGGCGGTGACCAGCACGTCGAAGCGCTCGTAGATCCGGTCGAACTCCTCCATCATCATCCGGCGGAGCCGCTGCGCCTGCACGTAGTCCGCCCCACGGAAAAGCATGGCGGGCAGGATGCGGGCTAGGAAGTCCTCGCCGAAGTCGCCGGGCCGCTCGCGGAGCGCCTGGGCATGGACGGCATGGATTTCGCTCTCGCCGATGACAATCTTCACGTCATTGTAGGCCGTCGAGGGACGAATGCGGACGTCCTCCAGTCGGGCGCCGAGATGGCGAAACACGCCGAAGGCCTCCTCAAGTGCCTTCACGGTGGCTGGGGAGGCGGCACCCTCCTCCTCAAACAGGTGCCGCAGCACGCCCACGCGTAGGCCGCGGATGTCGCCCGTCAGGGGGGCGCGATAGTCGGGCGGCGCGGCGGCGGCGCTCGCCGGGTCGCGCGGGTCGTGCCCAGCCATGGCCTGGAGGGCGATGGCGCAGTCCTCCACCGTCCAGGTCAACGGCCCTACATGGTCGAGGCTGAAGGAGTTGGGCATCACCCCGCGCCTGCTGACGAGGCCCGAGGTCGGCTTCAGGCCGACCAAGCCGCAGAACCCTGCCGGGTTCCGGACGGACCCGCCCGTGTCGCTGCCGATCGCGAAAGGCATTAGCCCTGCCGCGACGGCGGCGCCGGAGCCGGAGGAGGATCCGCCGGTGAAGTGCTCGGTGTTCCAGGGGTTGCGGGCGGGCGGCCAGGCGAGGTCGAAGGAGGGCCCGCCATGCGCCCCCTCATGCGTCGTGAGCTTGCCAAGCAGGATGGCTCCGGCGGCCCGCAGCCGGGCTGTGACATGGGCGTCCTCCGACGCAACGCGATCGGCATAGACACGGGACTGCCCGGTGGTCGGCAGCCCGGCGGCGTCCACGACGTCCTTCAGGCCGTAGGGAATGCCGTGCAGCGGGCCCCCGGCACCGCTTGACATGATCTCCCCCTCGGCACGCCGCGCGTTCTCCAGCGCGGCGTCGAAGGTCGGGCGCAGGTAGGCGTGCAACTGCGGCTCCAGCACCTCCGCCCGCGCGATCAACGCCTTCACCAACTCGACGGGCGACAGGGAGCGCTGGGCAATCAGCCGCCCAGCCTCCGCGATGGTGAGGAAGGCGAGTTCGTCGGCACTCATGAGATTGGCCTCCGGAGAACGGGCACTGCGCAAAGCGGCATTCGGGTCAGTTCTGGGTGATCCCTGCCGCCTTGATCAGGGCCGCCCACTTGTCGCGCTCCGACAGCACGAAGGCTCGGAATGCCTCCGGGGTGTCTGCCTTCTGCTGGGCGCCCTGCTGAAGGAGCGCCTGCTGGGTCGCGGGCTCGGACAGCGCCCGGACCAAGGCGGCGTTCAGCCGGGCGACGATCGGCCCGGGCGTACCGGAGGGTGCGAAGAGACCGTACCATCCCTCAACCACATAGCCGGGCAGCCCGGAATCAGCGATCGGCTTCAAGCCAGGAAGCAGCGGTGAGGGATAAGGGGCCGTCACCGCCAGTGCGCGTAGCCGCCCACCCTGGATATGGGGCAGGCAGGTTGCGATGGAGTCGAACATCACCGGGACACGGCCGCTGAGCAGGTCAGGATAGGCGGCAGCGCTGCCGTTGTAGGGCACATGCACCATGCCCACACCCGCAAGGTTCTTGAACAACTCGCCCGAGAGGTGGATCGTGCCGCCTGCACCGCCTGAGGCGTAGGAAAGGTCCTGCCGCTTCGCGAGGGCGATCAGATCCGGGACACTCCGCACCGGCAGGTCCGGATGGACGACCAGCACGTTCGTCACGGACGCGACGTGCACGACGGGCGTGAAGTCCCGGATCGGATCGAAGCGCAGGTTGCTGTAGAGGCTCGGGTTGACAGCGTTGGTGCTCGCCGCCCCGAGGAGGAGCGTGTAGCCGTCCGCCGTCGCACGCGCCGCGACCTCCGTGCCGATGTTGCCTCCCGCGCCAACTCGGTTTTCCGCGACCACCGGCTGGCCGAGCTGGTCGGTCAGCTTCTGAGCCACGAGGCGGGCGAGGATGTCAGTGGTACTGCCCGGTCCGAAGGGAACGATCAGGCGGATTGGCCGGGATGGGTAGGCGTCCTCCTGCCCCAGAGCTGAGCGAGAGGAGAACAGGAGGGTAGGCGCGACGAGAAGACCACGACGGGACAAGGCTCGCATGGGAACACTCCTGCTAGACGTGGGCTCGTGTAACGCTTCCCTGGCAGACACTTACCCGCTCCCTCAGATGCCATCCAAGCGCTATCGCGACCTTAACAGGTAGCAGGCGCACCTACCCGGTCCTGGGCGCCTCGCCAGCATCTGGGCAAGCTTTCTCATGCATAAAACAGCTTCTCACCGTCTTGACCGGAGCACGCTGACTCCTGCGGCGACATGCGGAAGTGCGGCGCCAGTAGCGTGGCGGTGCGTGGCGGCGAATTCATCGCGCTCCATCTGCTCGCAACGGTCCAAGTGGTTGAGCAACGAGCGTTCGGCGCGGGCAGAACTGGCGTGACGGCGTCTGAATAGCTTCCAGAGCTTGAGCGTGTTGACGGCCCAAGGATCGTAGGCGTGATCCTGCATTCGCCTCTGAATGTTGGCTGGAAGGGCGTCGTAGCTGTCCCAGTCGCTACCATCGTAGCGAAACCAGATCGTGTCGCGTGATGTCACGTCGTTGTGGCTGAAAACGGCCACTGTTCAGATCTCCTCCTACTCAACATACGCAACGTTATAACATAACACAACACTCGAGAACCCCTCCTCGAGCTACTTGATCGAGACCTCCGAAAAGCCTGGGACAGATGTCGCGGCAGGAGAGGCGACTATTCTCTTCCGTGTGCTGTCCGCAGGCATGAGGCTGGCTATCTGGCAGCGCCACACGCCACCGGTCTGATCGCACCACACAAGGCCCCTCTGGTTGGCCAACCCCTACTGGCAGGCCGTATCGGGCGGCGCGAAGCAGCGAGGCACTGGTGGGCTGCTATCGGATCCGTCGAACTGGCCGGACGACTCAAAATGTCGGACGGGAGTGAAGGCCAACTGGCAGTAGTCCTATGGCGACCGAAGCCAGGATATCGTCTTCATCGGCATGGGTAAGGACGAGGAGGCCCTGAGGCCTAGGCTGGATGCTTGTCTGACTGTGCTGCACTGAGCTTCGCCGCTCAAGGTGGCTGGCCAAGTCCCTTCCCACACCAACGTTTGACCTGATTTGCGGGAATGGCGAGGAATCGAGTGTCCATTGCATCTACAACACGGGCATCCACCTTATGCGGTTCTTCCGGGCTGCGGACCCTGACTACAAGCACGACGACGCGACGGTTGGGCGGAGAGATTTAACACGTAGCTCCCGCCTCCCGCTCGACTGTTGGCGAGCGGTTCAATTTTCGGCACGGCTTGGTAAACTGCCTCATGACAACGCCGCATAGGGCTCCTTCGCTGACCGGCACGCAGGCGCTGCTGGCCGTCGATGTTCAGCCGAGCTTCTCCGTGCCGGATCACATCGTGGACGGGATTAAGGCACTGAGTCGAAAACTCTACACGGTCACCACCGTCGAGAGGCATGACGAGGCCGTCACCCCCTTCGAGCGTCAACTGGGTTGGAAACCAGGGACCAACGACGAGAGCCTCGTTCCCGCCGACTGCGCCTTCATTAAGCACGGCTACCTGCCGCCGGTTGCCCTCATCGAGCATCTGAAGGCTCGCGGGGTGGAGCGCGTTTTCGTCTGCGGCATCCAGGCCGATACCTGCTGCCTCGCCGCTGGCTTCATGCTCTTCGACGCGGGCCTGCACCCAACCCTGCTCAAGTGGCTCAGTGTTGGATCCTCCTTGGATCACTCGGCTGGTCTTGGTGCCAGCCTCTGGCAGCATCACTTCGGAAACGTTCTTCACCACCCGGATGAACTGCACCTTTCGGGCTGAGGGCACAGATGTTCCGCTAGAGACGCTTGCGGAACACGCGATCGCAAGGTGCACAGTCATGCAGGCATTCCGCTCTGACCTCATATACGGTCCTAAGCGGACCGACCGCCATCGGCTAGATCACGCCATAGCGGGCAAGCTTGAGCGGACCGCTTCGATGTCCGCTCGCAGGGGTGGAGTAGACGCCTGGGCGCTTGCCTTCTACAGCCGCTGTCCACCCAAGCTCCGGCACCCAGAGGCGCATGAGGAACAGTCGTTTCCAGGAAGATGACAAGGGTAGATGAACGTTGGAGATCGGGCGCAGTCGGATCCGAGATCCAGTCGCGCGCTCGGAACCGCACCCCGCCTTGAAAGGGCCAGCAAGACGGCCAGCGGTCCCGCCAGGACGGACTGCCTGATCGGGCCGTTCGTTTGCAATGCCTCGGTTGCCTTTCTCTTAGCGGAGGACGTTATCCCGCTGTTAGCCGTCCTGGCCTAGCCCATCGATGAGTGCCTAGCGTTCTGTTGCACCCTGGCCAGTTGCTGTCGCCAGGCAACAGGGGGATGCTGACGGTCAAGGGGGGAATTGCCTTGACGAAGACCGCACGACCTGCGGACGATCGCCCTCAGGCGGATGTACGACAGTGACCGATCCACGTTGGATCTCGGCGCAGTCTCCATTCGCTATCCGCAGCTATCGCTTCCAGTGGTCGGCCGACCTGATGACATCTTGGGCCTTCGAGATGGAGACCCTGATCCTTGGCTGGTACATCGTGGTGCAAACGCAGTCAGTTCTGCTGGTGACGCTGTTCGGGTCCCTGCAGTTCCTAGGGACGCTGATCTCACCCTTCCTCGGCTTGTTGGGCGACGCGATCGGGCATCGCACCGTGATGTGCTTGATGCGAGTTTCCTATGCGATCCTGGCAGCGGCCCTGGCAGTCCTGACGCTGGCCGACATGCTGACGCCGATGCTGGTGCTGATCGCGACCGGAATTGCCGGGCTGATCCGCCCCTCCGACATGAGCACTCGCAATGTGCTGATCGGCGAGACCATGCCCAATGACAGGCTGATGAGCGCCATCAGCCTGTCGCGTCTTACAACAGACTCCGCACGCGTGGGTGGCGCTTTGGCCGGGGCGAGCATCGTCGCCGCCCTTGGCATGGGTGAGGCCTATCTGATGGTGGCGTTGTTCTACGCATTGGGCATGCTTCTGACGCTGGGCATCAGCGCGGGGCGGGTGGCGGAGCAGGGGCCTGCGGCGGTGGCGCGCTCGCCGCTACGCGGCCTGTGGGAGGCAGCGCAGGCGGTGTGGCAAGCGCCGTCGCAGCTGGCGGCAATGCTGATGGCATTCTTGATCAATCTGACGGCCTTTCCTTTCACGCTGGGACTGTTGCCCTACGTCGCGCGAGACGTGTACGGCACCAACCAGGCGGGGCTCGGCTACTTAGTGGCATCCGTAGGAGCAGGCAGCATCTTGGCCTCGCTGATCCTCAGCCGGATGGGCACGGCGGTGAAGCCAGCACGCATGATGCTGGTTTTCAGCGTGATCTGGCACGGGCTGCTGATCCTATTCGGTCAGATCGGCAGTCTGACAGGTGGCTTGCTGCTGCTGCCGGTGATCGGAGGTGCGCAGGTGCTGTGCGTGCTGCCAATGTCAGTGCTGTTGCTGCGCGACGCGCCCCCAGCGCTACGCGGCAGGATCATGGGGATGCGTAGCTTGGCGGTCTATGGGCTTCCAGTCGGGCTGCTCTGCTCTGGGCCGCTGATCGATCATCTGGGCTTTCCGGCGACGGCGGCAGTCTATGGTACCCTGGGCATCATTCTGACGCTGTTGGTGCTGGTCAGTTGGCGCGCGCATCTGTGGCCGCGTCTTGCGCCAGGAAACGACGCCTAGACACGCACCGGGCTGGCAATGCCGTCCACTTCTCTGATCATGTTGCTTGGCATCATGTTAACCATTCGGCTCGTGTTTTCGCGACTGATACCAAGCGCCTCAGGTTTTGACCTGTGCCCAGGAGCGGCGCGTGATGGAGGCGACCTGCTC
>NZ_JBHLVZ010000067.1:0-32911 GCF_042433125.1 Muricoccus vinaceus
TCCTGCAACGCGCCCTGGCTTACGCCATCTGCCACGCAGACTGATGGCCAAAGTCGAGCTTAGGGCCTCAACCACCTTGGAGATGTTAAGGGAGAGGAGTTCGCGCCCTTGACGGGAACCTGTCAGAAGGACTGAACCTTGGGCAAAAAGGTAGCCCGCATCGACAAACACGGCAGAGCGCTGCATGCCAAGCCCTTAAATGACTAAGGGCGCCCGCAGGCGCCCTTGAGTACTATCGCGCTTGACGTGCGTAATCTCCGCCCCGCGCTACAAATCGACATATAGGGTACTTTCGTTTGAGCGTCAAGGGGAGAGTGGAGCGACGTGCTCCACTCTCCAAGCCGGCTTCGACAGTCAGTCGCTCATGTTCACGGTTCGCCGGTCGCCAGCAGCCCGCGCAGGCTTGAAGACGCGGCGGAACAGCCGCTTGAACTCCCCCCAATTATCAGAGGCTTGCATAAGTCCGATCACCTTTGAGACATGCTTCTCCAGGTGAGGGTTACCAATGTCCTCGGTCAGGAACTGGTGGTGCTTAAACCGACGCCGCCTGGTGGTGGGATCCACCGGGTTATGGGTGCGCAGTTCATCCACAACACCAAGCGGGAGGCGGTCATAGACCAGAGCGTTGGTCAGTCGGCCCACGTATCCCGGCTTGCCCCGGCTGGTCGGATCAAGCTTCCAGCCGAGCAGGCGGTACATCTCCTGATAGAATTCCAACGGGAACCGCTGCGTCCACGGCAGCCATTCCTTGGCGATGTAGGCCTCCAAAATGCTCCGCAGGGCGGTGCGGTCCCGGATCTCCTGGTACCCGGTTGCTTCGTCCACCAGGGCAACGATGCCGACACGGGCTAAGCCCCGCATCAGGATCTCGGCCCGCTGAGCAATGCCTTCCTGTTGCTTCTGCAACTTCCCGTCTGACCGGGCGGCCAGGATGGCCTCGCAGAGCTCGACGAGGACCTGGGCATCGTAGCCGTATGCCTTACCGGTCGGCGTGAGAAAGACGATCGGATTGGAGATCTGATCCCGGAGCTCCTCCGACACATAGGGGCGGAGGCGTTCTCGAGACACGAAAAGTTCGAATCGGTTCAGGCCCGGCACCTCCGAACCACCACGCGCCATCGAGAGGCCATCGGACATGCCGGACACCGTCAGCACCCGGCGCTCGTCGTCGAGCACGTAGGCTGGGATGGCAATGTTTCCGATCTGAAGAGGCCGCTCGTTAGAGCCGCAGATCGCCTGAGGCAGCTTTTCCCGACTGGGATCGGCTTTTGCCCACCTTGCCTGGGCGCCTGCGGTGGCAATCGCGCGCCGGGCCGTGGGCGACAGCACCTTGGCACGAACGACACCGCCCTTTTTCTGGGACTCGGACATGCTGGTTCCTATGCTTGCTGAGCAAGCACTAGACCAAGCATGCTTGCTGAGCAAGCACTAAACAGGATGCTTGCTCAGCAAGCTTCGGAGGGGGGCGCAATGAGGACGCCGAGAGCCAGGGCGACTTTCATGCGTCCGACGCTTGCATCCGATCTGATGGTATATATATGCTATATAGAAATTCTATCCGCCTTGGTGGCTGTGGTTGAGGAGTGGCGTCATGGCATCCCTCTTACTTCGAAACGTGGTGGGCTTCTTCAGCCGTGAGTTGAAGGTGCGGGCCGCCCAGAGTGGCCGAACGGCGGAAGAGGAACACCGGCGCATCCTGGAGAGCGCGCTCACGGAGCCGACCGGGCCTGAGCGGCAGCGCTATGCTGTGGCGAAGCGTCTCAACAAGCTGGTGCAGATGCTGAACGGGGGAGATCGTGGCCGGTCCGGAATAGATATCCCGCGCATGGCAGAACTCCTCGGCCTGAACACGGCGGGTGGGTTGGAGGCCTACTTTCACGCAGAGGATGAGGCGCCCTTCGATCTCCTGGACCGGATTTCCAAAACCTTCGGCCTGAATCCGGAATGGCTTAAATTCGGGCGTGGTGAAACTTTTAATCTTAGGCAGCGCAGCCTCCGTAGTCTCCACCTTCCAGGCGAGCAGGGGCCTGAAAATCCAAGTTTGGATTACATTGTGAAAACGCTGAATCCTCAGAACATCTTCTTCGTGCGGAGCCTGGGAGATATCGGACAAGCTACCGTGATTTTGCAGACATCGGCCTGGAGGTATGAGGGCTTCTATGACGACTGGCATGTGAGCAACCGTGTTGGTGCCAGCGGGGAAAGGCAGCTTTTCGAGCTGTGGGAGCTTCTCAAGACAATCGAAAAAAATTTCGATATCAGACGCCGGACGTTCGGCCGTGATCTGCCGGAGGATGTTTATCATTCTTTGCGGCGCGGCGAGGTATTCCCGGGTGCGGTGTTGGACCAGCCGCATTACCAGAGCTTCTGGCAAGAAGACTTTACAGATGCGTATCAGACCATGCCGATCGCACGCGATTGCGACGATGCCGACGCATCAGGAAATGGAAAAGGCTACGCTCATTACGGAAAAGGCTTCCAGTCTGCGCAAGCGACCGTAAGGAGTCTTCTAGACATGGAGAAAGAGAAAGGTCAGTCGACGCCGCGTTGATGCCTTGCGCCACCACCCTGGTGCAGCACGACAGCACGCGCAGGAGGCGCGACCATTGATGAAGAGCCTAGTAGCGGCGGCCCTGCTCGCCGCCTCCGCTGGCGGCGCGCTCGCGCAGACGGCGACCTTCGACATGACGCCTGACGCCTTCAAAGAGCGCCTCAACCGGGCGCTGCGGGCTGACGGCGGGGACCCCATCCGATCGTGCCAGACGGCCCGCAACGTGCAGACCTGCACGTTCGGAGACCGGGCGTTTCAGCAGTCCGTCGCCGCGATGAAGGAGATGAACCTTCTCAACGGTCGCTTCAATCTTCGCACCAGGCTCCTCATCGAAACCAGCGGTGGCAAAGTGGCCGGGATTCGGCTGACGGGCTCTCGGGAGGAGATGGCGAACATGATGGCGTTCGTGAGCCTCTTCATGAACGCGCTCATGACCATGGATCCTCGCATCACCGCGGACGACACCAAGCGCGAGGCGGACACCTTCGGCTTGATGCGGGGCGACGCCGCCCCGGACATCGGCCGCGAGCGCGTGGACATCCGGCCCTACGCCGCCATCACCTGCCTCAACCAGCCATCCCGGATCTCCATGCGGGTCCAGTGCGACCTAACGCCCCGGTCCTAATCGCCGTTTCCCCAGCACGAAACCCGTTGGTCAGGGGGACAAGACCAAGGGTCTGACGGATGCATCTCTAATGAGTTGTTTGGATCAGGCCCGCCGGTAATAGGGGTCACCTGACCGTTTGCTCAAAACTGCACGCTAAGCGGCTCGGAGGGTGAACGGCTCGGGAACTGCTCGAAGCGGGCGCAGCCCATCCGCAGGTCGTGTGGTGTTCCAGTCGTAGTCCCCGGTCAGCGCGATGTGCTCCCAGCCGAGTGGGGCGACGTGGGCGAGCAACTCGTTGGGCACGCTGACGCCCTGTGACCGGAGGTGCCAGACGGCCTAGTCGAGGTAGACGGTGTTCCAGTGTGTACCGCCCGCGGTTGTTGAGACACCTGAGTGGAGTCTATGCGGCAAGAGCTGCGGGTGAAAGCTGATCCTGGCGGACAGCGTCCGGCGTTCTGAAGCCGTGGCGTTCGATGAGCCAGGTTGAGTTGTAGGTGCGCCAGAACTCGAGGAGTGCCTGGCGGAGTTGCTCGACGGTGTCGAAGGTCTGCACCCAGAGGAGGTTTTCCTTCAGGTTGCGGATGAAGCGTTCGGCGCATCCGTTCCCCTCGGGTGCCCGCACGAAAGCGGGTGAGCTCTCGATGCCGAGGAAGGTCAGCTCGCCCTGGAACGCGTCGGACATGTACTGGCTGCCGTGGTCATGGCGCAGCGAGAGGCTCCCCGCGATGCCCTTGGCGAAGCCGCCGAAATGCTGGCGCACGCCCTGCCTGAGGGGCTCCAGCGCTTCGAAGCGGGTGCCGCGCCGAGCCGCGTGGATGCCGACGCACCCGGCGCTGTGGTGATCGATGGCGACGAACACCGCCGCCTGACCTTCAGCCGTCCAGGTGGTGGTCATGTCCGTGCCCCACATGATGTCCACCGCGTCAGGGATGATGGTGCCGTCGTGGTTGCGAGGCCCCCGCGGGCTGCCCACCCGGCACGGGGCGAGCAGGGCGTGCTCGCGCATAAGCCGAAGCACCCGCCGCCGGGAGGTCCGGACGCCCTGAAGGCGCAGCCTTGCCCAGACCTTGCGGGTGACCCTCGCCATGAAAGGGGCTGGCCACGAGGACGGCCCGGATCGTCTCCAGCAGCGCCTCATCCGGCATCGGCCCGACCGGCCCCGGTCGCCTGGGTGGCTCCGTTTGGGGTGGCCAACGGTGCCGGTAGATCGTGGCCCGGGCTGCGCGCCAGACCTGGCATACCCGGGCCAGGCCATAGAGCCTGCCGCTGCTGGGCGAGAGCGTCAGGCTCATGGCCGTGACTTCCGCCGGACCAAAGGGCGGCCACCCTTGAGGGCCGCGACCTCGGCCTCCAGCAGCTCGCGCTCGAGCAGCATCTCGCCCAGCCTGGCTTTGAGCCGCTCGCTCTCCAGCGCCTCGCCGTCACTGGGCCGCGTCGCCAGGCTCGCCTCGCCAGCCGCCAGGAAGGCGTCGCGCCAGCCGCTCAGCGTTGCGGCCGTGACACCCAATGCCCGCGAGACCGTCTCCAGGTCCTCGCCCCAGAGCAGCCGCAGCACCGCATCCCGCTTGCGCTGCCCGTGGCATCCGGCCGCCACGCCCAGGACCAGCGGCATCCACCATTTCTGTCGTCATCGTGCACCCCGTCTGCGGATACCGTCCGCTTGCGGGGTGATGCTCCTATGTCGGTCAAGCGGTGCTTGCAGGCGTGTCGGCCCGGGCTGGTGCGACGCAGAGAAGGCCAAAGATCTCCCGGGCGACATAGCGCTTGAGGCAGCGGACGATCTCGCGCGTACTCCTGCCCTCCGCGGTGCGACGGCGGACGTATTCGAGGGTGGGCTGGTGGCCGCGCATTGGGTGAGAACGACCCGATAGAGGGCGGCATTGGCCTGGCGGTTGCCGCCGCGATTGAGACGGTGGCGGTTGGTCTTGCCGCTCGAGGCCGGGATAGGACATGCGCCACACAGCTTGGCGAAGGCGGCCTCCGAGCGGATCCGCTCGGGGTTGTCGCCGACGAGCAGTAGCATTTCGGCGGCTGTGCCCGCGCCGATCCCGTGCGCTTGGACAAGGTTGGGCGCACGCTGCTCTGTGAGGCGCCCGAGCTCGATGTCCTGGGCCTTGATCTCCTCGTCGAGTGCCAGCCAGCGCCGGGCGAGTGCGCGCAGGCCGAACTTGGCCGACGCCGTGGTCGAGGTCAGCGGGCCGGGGCGCAGGGCAGCGAGGTGGCGGACGAGCGACATCTTGCCGCTTAATCCCTGAACCCGTTCGCGAAGCGCCGATGGAGCGCCAATGATCAGGGCTTTGAGGGTCACCATGGCTTGCGTCCGCGCCTTGACCGCCCCGTCGCGAGCGGCCTTGAGATGCCGGATCATCTCCGCTGTGCCGGTACCCGACTTGGGCAAACCAGCCGCCTGTCCACCCAACACGGCGCGGGCGGCGGCCTCGGCGTCGAGCGGGTCGCTCTTGCCCTGCTGGCGCCGGAGCTGCCGGTCGGGACGATTGACCTCCAGCACGGCGTGGCCTTGCGCGCGCAGGAAGCGGGACAGGCCAGCACCATAGGAGCCCGTGCCCTCGATGCCGAAGGCGCGGACAGCCCCAAGTGAGCATGCCCAGACCTCCAGCTCCCGGTACCCTTTGGCACCCACTGGGATCGTCGTGACGCCGAGGCGCGCGCCGAGCTCGTTGATCGCCACGGCAGCATGGACGTGTTTATGGGTGTCGACGCCGACGATGACCTCGCGGGAACGAAGAGCTTCGCTCATGGGAAGGGCCTCCTGACGGGTTGAGGGGCCCGACGGTCCCGCGAGCGGACAGGACTGTGATGGGATGGGCGGCCTCAAGCTCCTATGAGGTCACATCCCGCTCGACCGCCAGGTGCCGCCCGGAAAACCGACAGATCACCCCAACGACACGAGGTCAGTCTCATTCCGGGTCAGGCCTTCCGGGCGGCACGAACACTCTCACAGTCTCGATCAACCGTGGAGCGGAGGACTTGGTAGTACTCCCTGACAGCGACTTCTGCGGCGCGCTTGATAAAAAGGATGCTGAAGGCGACGATGTGCAAGCCTGCGAGAGTTTCGCGGTAGGCATTCGCCGGCGCGGGCAAGCCTACGAAAGTGGGGACAGATTAAGCGCATTCAGAAACTCAAACCGCTGCGCGCTCAGAGAAGTCCACCCACTCGGGCCTTGCTCCATCACAACCCTTAACAACAAAGGCTCCTCTCCATGCCGACACAGACGACAACAAGCGGCTACGACGTCGCGACAACGGCAGTCCTCCCCGAAGGCGCCCCCTCGCTCCCGTCACGCATATCTTGGGGCGCGGTGATTGCCGGTGCCGTCGTGGCGCTGACGATCGGACTGATGCTGAACGCCCTGGGTGCCGGGATTGGGGCCACCACGGTCGATGCCGCTGCGCGAGATACGCCCTCCGCCTCCTCCTTCGGGATCGGTGCGGCCATCTGGGTGCTGGTCTCCAACCTGATTGGGCTGGCCGTTGGCGGCTATGTCGCGGCCCGGCTGTCGGGCACCTCGGACAATACCGATGGCACGCTGCACGGCCTGGCGGTGTGGGGCACCACCTTCCTGATCTCGGCGGTGCTGCTGGGCAACCTGGTTTCCGGCATCGCCTCCACTGCCGCATCCGGCGCCTCCAGTCTGGTGAGCAGCGTCGCGAGCGGGGCTGGTTCAGCGGTGTCCGCCGTCGGCCAGCAGGCAGCCAACCGGACAAGCACCAGCACGCTGCAGAACGCGGCCCAAGGCCTGGTGGACCGGGTGCAGGGCGCTCTCAGCGGTGGTGGGGCTCCGGCCAGCATGACCTCGGATCAGCGCAAGGCCGAGATCGCCACGCTGGTAACCCGGCGGGTGACCGATGGCCAGCTTTCGGCCCCCGACCGCGACCGCCTGAATGGACTGGTCGCGGCCGAGTACAACCTCAGTCCGCAGGATGCCCAGGCCCGGGTGCAGCAGGCTGAACAGCAGGCCACCCAGGCGGCACGGCAGGCTGAGGAGAAGGCGCGCAGTGCGGCCGACGCCGCTGCCTCCGGAGCCGCCAAGGCTGCCTTTGCCGTCTTCGGAATCATGCTGCTAGGTGCGATCGCCTCGGTGCTCGGCGCCCGCCGCGGCACCCGTGACCTCCTGACGATCCGAAACACCCGTGTTGCCTGATCGGTCTCCCTCTATTTCCAGTGCCGGGTTGGGACCGGGTTTGGATGACCGCCTCGCGCTCGGAACGACCGAGGAGGTCATCCCGCTGGTCGAGGAGGTTGTCCGTCTCGGCAAGCGGACTGTTGAGACCGGTCGCGTCCGGGTCTCTCTGACCACCGAAACGGTCGAGGAGATCCTCCGCGAGACCCTACGCAGCCGGCGCGCCGCGATCGAGCGCGTGCCTGTCGATCGTGAGGTGAGCGAGGTTCCGGCAACCCGCCAGGAGGGCGACGTGATCATCGTCCCCGTGGTCGAGGAGGTGCTGGTGGTCGAGAAGCGGCTGGTTCTCCGGGAAGAGATCCATCTGCGCCTTATCGACAGCGAGGAACACGTGGCACAGCCTGTCAAGCGACGGGTGCAACGTGCCGCGGTTGAAAGGTTGACCCCGGGACAGGTGAGTTCGCCTTCCGAGAGGGTCAACCAAAATACCAACATCAAAGGAGATGAATGATGACGCGCACCATTACCGCCATGTTCAGCAATCGAACCGCTGCCGACAGGGCCGTCAGCCAGCTCTCCCGCGAATTGGGCCTCGAGAGCGGCCAAGTTCGGGTGCACGCCGCCGAGGCGGGTTCGACCGGTGTGGCTACCTCCGGAGCTGCCACGGAGGACACAGGCTTCTGGGCCTCGCTGAAGGACCTCTTTGTTCCCGACGAGGACCGCTCGGCCTACGCTGAGGGCATCCGCCGCGGCAATGTCGTGGTCTCGGCCGATGTCGACGAGGGTATGCTCGACCGGGCCATGGACATCCTGGAGCACAACGGCGCCGTGGACCTCGACTCTCAGGAAGCCGAGTGGAAGCAGTCCGGTTGGACAGGTTACCAAGCTGGCACCGCGACTGGTGCTGCGGTTGGGACTTCTCCATCCATGCCTGGCTTGGGCGTGGTCGCGACTGGCGCCGCTGCGACGACCAGCACGACATCCACACCTGCTGCTGCTTCGACCACAGCTCGTACCGGGGCCGAGGAGGTGATCCCGATCGTCGAGGAGCAGATCCGGGTCGGCAAGCGGGATGCCGAGCGTGGCCGGGTGCGGGTGCGCTCCTATATCGTGGAAACACCGGTCACCGAGCAGGTGACGCTGCGTGAGGAGCACGTGGACGTGCAACGGCGCGCCGTGGATCGGCCGTTGACCGATGCTGATGACGTCTTCCGCGAGCGTGTTATCGATGCCACTGAGCACGCCGAGCAGGCAGTGGTGGCCAAGGAAGCCCGGGTCATCGAGGAGGTGGTGATCCGCAAGGACACAACCGAGCGGACCGAAACAGTCCACGACACCGTGCGTCACACCGAGGTCGAGGTGGACGACACCACGGGTACCAAGGGCACGGTAGCGGGCAGCGTCAGCACGACTGACACCACAAGCAACCCGCCCGGCACGGCGGCAAGCCGTGCCGTGGACAAGACGTTGGGTACCAACATTAGCGGTGCCAACCCCACCAAGCGCTGAAGGCTTTCGGTTTGATTAGAGACGGGGCGGGGCAGTGCCTCCGCTCCGTCTTATCTGAATCGATCGGGCGTGATCAGGTGGTTCCGTGCCGACGCAGATGGCGCCGGAGTCAAGGAAGCTCCAACCATTGAACAGACTGAAGCTGGTAATCGGCACGAATGCCGTCGCGTTGTTCGGCCGCACGGGATGAGTTGCTTCAACCGCCGTGCCCAACCTCGAGATCGGCATCAAGCAGATGCCTGCTTCAGGCGGCTTCGGTGTGGACATCTGTTGACCACAGCGATCCACCATCGGTGACGTAGTCCCACACGTCGGGACGCTCATGCCGCATACGCCCCAGCACCTGGCCCACAGGAGCCCAGCAAGGTTGACGCAGGCCGTGGTGCTCGACGGCCGGCCCGAGCGGTTGGAAGTGGATGCCGCTGCCACGGAGAAGGCGAAGCAGCGTATGCTCCATCACGGCACACCAGTGCTGGATGCCCATCTCAGCGCTTAGCTGGACCACCCCGCGCATGAGACCGAGGCGGAGTGGAATGCCATCAACGTTGACGTCGCGAAGGCTCTTCGAGATGGCGAAGCGGCTGATCTCGCCCGTACGGTGCCGTGGCACCGACCGAGTGACGGCGCGCTCGCAAAGACTGTCCAAGGGAAGCCCGAGGCCAAGACCAGTAGACGAAGAAGCGATGATCCGTACCGTGCCGACAAGACGTCCAGTACTACGCTGGGTCAGCAGCGCGTGGCCGGCGCGCAGGTCGAAGCAGTCGGTTTCCAGCGTGCCCTGGCTGGGCTCGTAGCCGCGCTCCGTACAATAGACCTGATGCCGCAGACGATAGGCAGCGCGGAGTTTCTCCGGGGTGTCGGCAATCGTGACCTCAAAGGCCCGGGCTGCGTCCAGAAGTCCACTGCGCGCTGACGTCATTATCTGCCTCGTTTCCTCACGGCCGCGTGATGAAACCAGAACTGCATCTATAGACAAGGCAAAGTTGAAAATCTCGGCGAATCCGGAAGCTTTCGTTCTGTCGGAAAGAACATGGGGTTAAAACTAAGCAAAATATTCCTGCGTGCCGTTGGAGCGGTCCCTTGAAGCCAGAACCGCCCACCTGAACTTATGGATGTACAAGGTATAAATTATTCTCTCCTAAGCTGCTTCCGGATCCGCTGGCTCAACAAAGCATTGCGGCTGCATACTGCGCTGCAGCCACCCCTCGCCCCCCAAGAGACGCCCCGTTGATGTTCTGAAGGAAACAACCCCAGCACCCCCCCGTGCTGGTCTTATCCTACAGAGTTCACCCGCCCAGGCCTGCGCCGAACCACGCAAGTTGTTCCGCAGCCCCGACCTCACGTGGAGGATCCAAGCAAAGTGTCATGGGAAGGATCGAGCGCCCTGGTGTGGGACGCCGAACGCTTGCGCATCGCGACCGACGCGGCCGGAATCGCGCTCTGGTCGTGGAACGTCGACACCGACGAGATCGCCCTCGATGAGCGCGCCCACAAGTTGTGGGGGGTGCGGCGGGACGGCCCGGTCACCTTCGAGGAGCTGTCCCGCCGTATCCACCCGGCGGACCTGGAACGAGTTCGAAAGACGTTCCAGTCGACCCGAACGATGGCCGGGCCCTACGAGATCGATTTCCGCGTCCTACACAACGATGCAGTGCGCTTCATTTCCGCACGCGGTCAGGGTGACGACATCGGCATCGTTGGCCGCATCATGTTCGGGGTTTTCCTCGATGTCACGGAGCGTAAGCAGGCCGAGGAGGCACGGGAGATGCTAGCCGGCGAGATGAGCCACCGGGTTAAAAACCTGTTCTCCATCGCCTCGGCCCTGACCTCGATCGCGGCGCGCTCGGCGGCAACGACCACCGAGATGGCGCGGGATCTGACCCAGCGCCTGACCGCGCTAGGGCGAGCCCATGATCTCGCCCGCCCTGCTCCTGGCCAGACAGCGGAGAAGGCAGCACTCCTGGGTGATCTCCTGGCTGCCCTGCTGGCACCCTACAGCGACGATGCGGCCGCGAGCGGCCGTGTTCGGGTTTCCGTGCCTGAGGTGCGCGTCGGGGGTACGTCGGCCACGACCCTCGCCTTGGTTGTTCATGAACTGGCGACCAACTCGATCAAGTATGGCGCCCTGTCAGTCGCCAGCGGCACGTTGGACGTGCGGTGCACCGCCCAGGACGGCGAGATGGTAGTGGTCTGGACTGAGCAGGGCGGCCCACCGGTGACGGCTCCCATGGACACGATAGGCTACGGCAGCAAGCTGGTCACTCGGAGCATGTCGGGTCAGCTGGGCGGTGCCATTACGTTCGACTGGCCGGCAAGCGGCATGGTTGCCACCCTGCGGATGAGCAAGGCACGCCTGGCCGTCTAGATGGACGGGCGTGGCTCTACGACCCCACGGTCAAGTGCCTCAAGGTGTCTATAACAGCCAGAAGGTCGTAGGGCTTACCCATGACAACCATCGGCGGGTCTAAACCCCGGAGGCGGCTCACCAGGTTCTCCGCGTAGCCCGACACCATCAGCACCGGAAGCTTCGGATAGCGGCGCCGGGCGTGCTCGGCCAGGGCCACGCCGTCGAGGGATCCCGGCATGCGGACGTCGGTAAACAGCACATCAAAGCCGTCAGGACCGTCCAGCAGCCGGGCGGCCTCGTCGCCGTTCCAGGCTTCGATCACCTCGAAGCCGTGTTCCTGGAGGAACTCCTCCGTGATCAGCCGGATAAGACCCTCGTCTTCCACCAGCAGAACCCGCACCGCCCCCATCTCGTTCATCCACCGCTTTGCGGTTTTGCCTCACCTCGGCTTGGAGGGGTTAACCCTGAAGTGGAACCTCCGTTGCTGCGAAAGATTCTTAATACTAGGATTGATACAAAGCTCCTGATCTTGAGGCATCATGGCTGCTCGCGGTTTAGTCGCGTCTGCTCGGGTGATCTCTCAGTTCCACGCCACCACCAAGCCGACTCCCAACATGTGTCACTCATGGCCGAGAACAAAACCACCGGACGGAAGCATCAAGAGCGCCTGCAGTCCGGCCCGCTGTTTGACGAGGTCGGCCAGGTTGTAGCGGTCCAGCACCGCCATGAACGCCTGCCGCGCTTCATCCAGCACGCTGCGCAGGCCGCAAGCCGGCACGATAGGGCAAGGCAATCCTGCTGGAGCTTCAGCCGAGGCAAAGCAGGGCACCAGGGCCATGTCGGGCTCCGTATGTCGGACCACCGCGCCCAGCCCGATCTCCCGTGCGGGGCGGGCCAGCCGCAGCCCGCCTCCCTTGCCCCGCACCGTCGCGATGAAGCCCGCTAACCCAAGCTGGTGTGCCACCTTGGTGAGGTGGTGCTGCGAGATGCCGTAATGGTCGGCCACCTCGCCGATGGTGGCCAGTCCCTCATCCTTCACGGCAAGGTAGATCAACATGCGGAGCGAATAGTCCGTGTACACCGTCAGGCGCATCGCTTCTCCTCCAACCAAGCCTGCATAAGATGCATAGCTGATCCAGCATTTGGAAGGGACAGCATAAGCTGTATGACACGTATACCTTTTGTGCGGGCTGGCAGTTACCGGCCGCTTCAGGAGGAGCTCTCATCCATGCTGTCCGACCAGCAGCGCGAGATCATCAAAGCCACCGTTCCCGCCCTCAAGGCACATGGTGAGACGATCACCCGCACCTTTTACGGCGCCATGCTCACGGCGCATCCCGAACTCCTCAACCTCTTCAATCCGGCCAACCAGCGCGGTGAGGGTGGTCAAGCCCGCAGCCTCGCCGCCTCTGTGCTGGCTTATGCCGAGAACATCGACCGGCTCGGCAATCTCGGCAGCATGGTCGAGCGCATTGCCACCAAGCATGTCAGCCTGGAGATCCGGCCCGAACACTATCCCATCGTCGGCCATTACCTGCTCGGTGCCATCGCCGAGGTGCTTGGCCCGGCCGCCACGCCCGAGATCCTGGATGCCTGGGGCGCCGCCTACGGTCAGCTCGCCGAGGTGATGATCGGGCGCGAGCAGGCCCTCTACACCGAGACCTCGACCCAGCTCGGCGGCTGGACCGGCTTCAAGCCGTTCCGTGTCACGCGCAAGGTGCCGGAAAGTCAGGTGATGACCTCCTTCCACCTCGTGCCCGCCGACGGTGTGCCACTGCCCGCCTTCAAGCCCGGCCAGTACGTCTCGGTGAAGATCCGTCCGCCCGGCAAGCCTTACGAGCAGATCCGCCAGTACAGCCTGTCCGATGCCCCGGATGGCCGCCACTACCGCATCAGCGTCAAGCGGGAGGATGCGCCGGAAACGGAGCAGGATGCTCCGGAAGGACTGGTATCCAACTTCCTGCATGAGGCGGTGCAGGAGGGCGACACCCTGCTGGTGCACGCCCCGGTCGGCGACTTCGTGCTGGATGAGACCAGTGAGCGCCCGGTGGTGCTGATCAGCGGCGGTGCTGGCATCACGGCCGTGCTCGCCATGCTCGAGCACCTCGTCGCCCATACCAAGCGTGAGGTCGTGTTCCTCCACGGGACCCGCTCCCGCGCGCAGCATTCCTTTGCCGGGCGGGTGCGCGAACTGGCGCGCCAGCGCCCGGGTGTTCGCAGCGTCATCCTTTACGAAGCAATCGGCCCGGAGGACGTGCAGGGCGAGCACTATGACACGGTTGGCCGCACCACGGCCGAGAGGATCCGGCAGTACCTGCCGGCCGGTGACGCCGACTTCTTTTACTGCGGCCCGATCGGCTTCATGACCGCGGCCGAGCAGGCGCTGGACGAACTCGGCGTGCCGCTTGCCCGCCGGCACAGCGAGGCCTTCGCACCCGACCCGTCCTTCGTTACCGGCTCGCCCGATGCTAGGCTGCAGGGGCAGGCCGCGTAGTGACCATGCCCCAGGAGTGAGTCGGGCCGAGGAAGGGCTCTCCCGCTTCCTCGGCCCTCCCATAGGGAAGTTTGGACAGCAAACTTCAGGGGCGCATCACCAGCACGGAACCCGCGACGAGCACCCATTCCATGCCTGTCCACAGTTAGGCAGCCAGGGTAGCGTGGTCCTGGGTGGTGCGCATGGTTGCCAGGAACTGTTCCACCTCGTTGTGCAAGGTGCTGGAGATGCTGGCGACCTCGTCCGCGGAACCCAGCACCGTCCTGCTGGTCACCTGGGTTCCTTGAGCCGCAACCGAGGCGCCACGCATCGCGCGGGTTGCTCCGTCAGTTGTCTCGGCCACCTGCTGCACCTGGACGGCGATCTCGCGCGTCGCGGCGCCCTGTTGTTCCACGGCCGCCGCGATGGCGCCCGCGACCTCGCTGACCTGATCGATGGCCGTGGCCACCCCGCGCACAGCCTCTACTGCCTCACCCGTGGCGGCTTGGATCGCGGCCACCTGCTCGCCGATCCGTCCGGTGGCCTGGGCTGTTTGTGCCGCCAAAGCCTTGACCTCGCTTGCCACCACCGCGAAGCCCTTGCCAGCCTCGCCTGCCCGTGCGGCCTCGATGGTGGCATTCAGGGCCAGCAGGTTGGTCTGCCCGGCGATGTCGGAGATCAGTCGCACCACCTCACCGATCTGGCTGGCCGCCTCGCTTAGTCCGCGCACCGTGGCGGCGGTGACGCGCGCCTGCTCTACTGCCGATTGCGTGCCCTGAGCGGCATTCGCCACCTGACGGGAGATCTCACCAACGCTGGCGGTCAGTTGCTCCGTGGCGGCCGCCACGGTCGCCAGGCTCTGCGATGATGTCTCGGCATCGGCGGCGGTGTTCGTCATGTCTGCCCGCGTGCGCTCAGCGGCTTCAGCCATCTGGCCAGCGGCACCGCGCATGTCCTCGGCGGAAGCTCCGAGCCTGACCAGCACACCCGACACGGAGGTGCCGAAGTCCCGCGTGCAGCGCTCCATAGCTTCCTGGCGGCGATCGCGCGCGGCGCGGTCAGCCTGGACCTGAGCCTCCAGACCGCGTCCCTGCAACGCACTCTCGCGCAGCACCTCAATGGCGCGGCCGATCTCGCCCAACTGATCGGTCCGTTTGGCGCAGGGCGCCGGCCGGTCAAGGTCACCAGAGGCGATCCCACGCACCGCCTGGGCCAGGGCGTGGAGTGGCCGGAGCGAGGAGCGCAGCGCGTACCACCGCAGGGCTCCGACCACGAGGATGACGATCAACCCGGCAAGCAGGCTTTCCCGTACAATTTTGCTCATCGTGGCCTCGACGCCGGTCAGCGGCACCCCGACGTAAAGGATGCCGATCCGCTCGCCTGCCGCATCGCGGATTGGCTCGTAGATCGTGAGGTGGGGAACACCCAGGATCATGGCTTCACCGCGGTAGGTTTCCCCCCGCCCGATCACCGCGTCGCGTGCGGGACCCGGCCCGAGCCTGGTGCCGGTCCCACGGGTACCATTAGCCGCCACGACATTGGTGAGGATGCGGGTGTCGTTGGCAAAGATGGTGGCGTTGCCTCCGGCCAGTTGCCGCACCCGGTCTACCAGCTCGTCGCGGCCCTCGATCGCTTGGCCGCCCAGGGTCAGGCGTCCCTCTCGCAGCTGCCACTCGCTGCCCAGAGGACGCAGGGCGTCCCGGAGCACGGCGAAGTTAGTGGCCAGTGCCTCCTGGGCCGACTGCATCTGCGCCTCGCGGACGTTGCGCAGCGTCCAAACCTGCACCGCGGCGACGGCAACCACGATGGCCAGGAGCGAGGCCACAAGCAGGCGCGGAACGATGCCAATGTTCTCCGCACGGTTCCGTAAGGAATGGAATGGTCGGGCAAGACCGATCACACCACGGGGTTCCGAGCTGGGCTGAGCAGTAGGCATGAAGGGGGTTCCTGGACTTTTCCGGGGTGAGCCGGAGCCAAGATGTGATCGCAGTGTTAATATATTGTTGAATGTCCGAGCATAATGGTCGGGAATAGGAACGCCGAACCAATCTGACGCCTTGCTTTGTCGGTGGCTCTGCCGAAGCGCCTTGTTCCCCATCCTGCTCCAGCCTGGGGTGATACGCCATTACCGGCCTGGGGCATCCAGAAGTTCGCGTACCTTGGTTGTCAGGGCCGTGGCCGTGTAGGGCTTGCCCAGGAAGTGGATACCGTCATCCAACTGGCCGTGATGGATGATCGCGTTTCGGGTGTACCCCGTGGTGAACAGCACCTTCAGATCAGGTCGCCGTGCTCCGGCCGCGTCGGCCACCTCGCGCCCGTTCATGCTTCCTGTCAGCACCACATCGGTGAACAGCAGTGCGACCTCCGGGTGCGCATCCAGTAGCGCGAGCCCCGATGGTCCCTCCGGCGCTGCTACAACCTGGTAGCCGGCTTCTTCCAGTGCCGCGACAGCGAAGTCGCGCACCATCTGATCGTCCTCGACCACCAGAACGGTCTCACCCCGTCCAGCAGGGAGAGAAAGCTCGGATGGCTTTGCGGCAGAAGGGGTGCTCTCGATGACCGCCTGCCGCAACCGCGGGAGATAAAGCTTGACGGTGGTCCCCTGCCCCAACTCGCTATAGATCGCGACGTGCCCACCGGACTGCTTGGCAAAGCCATAGACCTGAGAGAGCCCGAGGCCCGTCCCCTTGCCGATCGGCTTTGTCGTGAAGAATGGCTCAAAGACCTTCGCCACGACATCGGGCGACATGCCCATCCCCGTATCAGAGACGCAGATCGCCACGTACTGGCCTGAACAGACCTCCTGGCGGGAGACGGCATAGGCCTCATCCAGATAAGTGTTGCTGGTTTCGATGGTGAGCTTGCCACCTTTGGGCATGGCGTCACGTGCGTTGACCGCGAGGTTCAGCAGCGCGTTCTCCAACTGGTTCGGGTCGGCCTGGGCGCGCCACAGCCCGCCGGCCAGCACGGTCTCAATCGCGACGTCCTCGCCAAGCGTGCGGCGCAGCAGGTCCGACATGCCGGAAACCAGCCGATTCGCATCGACTGGCTCCGGCGCAAGGGGCTGCTGGCGCGAGAAGGCGAGCAGGCGTTGCGTCAGTGCGGCGGCACGCCGGGCGCCTTCGAGCGCTCCCGCGATGGCCTGCACGACGCGGTTGTCCCCGTCCTCACCAAGGCGGCGCCGCGCCATCCCCAGATTGCCCACGATGACGGTGAGAAGATTGTTGAAGTCGTGCGCTACCCCACCGGTGAGCTGTCCGACCGCCTCCATTTTTTGCGCCTGGCGGAGTTGTGCCTCGGCACTTTCGCGCTCAGCCGCGGCCGCGATAAGATGCTGGTTGGCTTCGGTCAGCTCAAGCGTGCGTTCAGCCACTCGCGCTTCAAGTACCTCGTTGAGGTTGCGCAACTCCTCCTCGCGCCTGCGCAACTCAAAGGATGCGGCGGCGAGAGCCTCACCAGCCCGCGCTGCCTCCCGAACGGAGGTCACGACCGGTCGGACTTCCTTGCCCCGGCCGAGAGCGAGGGCTTGTTCAGCCAGTGTCTGCAGCGGTGCCGCGATCCGCCTTCCGAAGACGAGCGCGAGCAGGAGCGACAAGACGGCGAGCGCCACGCCCACCCCACCGAGGATCCAGAGCGAGCGTCGCAGGGGGGCGGCAAAAAGCCGATCGGGTACGCCAACCGCGACGCGCCAACCCGAGACTTCGGAGCGCGAGTACGCACCAAAAATACGAGCCCCATCGGCCGTGGTTCCGCGCCACGTCCCCTCGCGCCAGCGGGTATTCTCCAGGAGGTCACGCGTGGCTGACTTGCCAACGAACTCCTCGTGTCGGTCATTGCGGGCAACGATCAGGCCATTGCCATCGACCACGGCCACGATCCAACCAGCAGGTGGCCTTTGATCCAGGATGACCTGTCGGATGCGCTCCACCGGCAGGCTTAGGCTGAGGATATCGGGCGCATCGATCCCTTTCCGGGTAACCGGCACCTGGACGGCGAAAAGGGGCGTCCTGGCGACCGCACCGACGAACAGGTCGGAAACAACCGGGCGCCCGCTCCGCCACATCTCCGGCTCTGGCTCGGGCAGGTTCGCCTTTGGCAGCGGTGCGCCCCAAGGCGAGCGCACATTGACGAGTTGCTGACCCGTCCGGTCGCGCAGAACAGCCGAGATACCCAGGCGGTCCTGTATATCAACTGTCTTGCGGTGAAAGGCCGCCAGATCGCCCTCCTGCAGCGAGGCTGAAAGGGCAAGGACGTTGAGCGCTGACGCAAGGCCGGTCAGTTCGCGATCAAGAGCAACAGACGCAGCACGTGCCGTGTTCAGCGCCTCTCCTTCCAGGCGGTCGCGCTCGGCAACGGACACGCGCCAGAGCAGGGTGGCGACGAAGCCCAGGATCGGCAACGCGAGGGCTGCGGCCAGGGCCGCGAGATGCCAGCGCACCGGGCGACTACGGCCAGTAACGGCCGTGGATAGCTCCGGCCCGGGGAAGCTAGGCATATCCAAGATGTCGGCACCAATGGCAGGAGGGTTGCGGAAAGCAGGGCGACAAATCACCCACGAAGCCTAGGGACCACACAGATGCCTGAGCGCCTCCCAGGCTAATCATTCTGGCAACGGTACTGATACCCAGCCGCCCTCCATGGCACCGCACCGGAGCACGCTGCCTGTCAGTTGCAGCCCATGGTCGCGCAGGCAATGGCCTGAACGTTCTGGAGCAGGCTGATGGGCGCACGCTCCAGGAACTTGGCGCGACGCTCAAGATAGTCGACGGTTCGCACCTCGGAGGCGACCACGCATCCCACGGCCTTGAGGCCAGGAGGAATGGCCACCTCGAACGGCGAACCCTTCAGCTGTCTGGTGACGGGGCAGACCACCATCCAGCCAGTAGCGACGCTGAACGCCTTCTCCGACAGGACGATGCCGCGGTGCTCGCCCTTCATCTCGGTTCCAGCCTGCGGCGAGAAGTCGAGCAGCACGATGTCGCCGCGGTCTGGGACATAGGGATTTCGGATCACTGTGTTTCGGTGCCCGCGGGCTCGACATCGAACTGCAGGCTGTGCCGGTGTTTCTCCGGGTCGAAGCGGGCCAGCAACTCCGCCATGGTCACGCGAGGGCGTTGCTTGCGGATGACGATCTCGCCGTCCCGGGCGATCACATCGACCGGATCCTCAAGGCGGAAATGCGCCGTCTCCAGGGTCGCGGCCGCCAGGCGGACCGCGGCACTGTTGCCCCACTGGGCCACCTTGCTCGGCTTGGTCACAACGTCCGGCATAGATACCTCCTAGAACACAGGATATACAGTAGAGACAAAGGCAGGAACGACAAGTCCCTTCGCGTGCCTCTCTCCGTGGCTGGAAGTCATCGGCCTCGGCCCCACGCCCCCGGCAGGTTCAAGCCGCCAGATATCCTGGTGGACTTCCATTCCTTCCTCCCACCATTGCCCTGGTCCCGTCACGGCGTGCCGTCCTTTTCGGGCGGCGGGACGAGTGGCAACCGCATGCGGCACTCGACCCCGTCTGGCGCGAAGTCGAGCGTGACCTCGCCGCCGGCTTCGTGCGGCATGGCACGTTCTAACAGCTTCGACCCGAAGCCGCGGCGTTCAGGCGGCCGTACCGGCGGCCCGCCGCGCTCGCGCCAGAGAACCACGACCACCGGCACCTCGCCCGCAGCCTGACGCTCCAACTCCCACGACACCTCAATCCGGCCGCCAGATGCCGACAGGGCCCCATACTTTGCAGCGTTGGTTGCCAGCTCGTGCAGAGCCAGGTTGACAGCCACGGCAACGTGCGGCGGCAGCAAGATAGGTGGGCCGCCGATCGAAACGCGCCCTGCCTTGCCGTCCTTGGCGTAGGCTTCCAGAGTCCGTTCAACGATCTCGCCCAGTGGCGCGCCCTCCCACCCGCCTCGCGACAGCATGTCGTGCGAGCGGGAAAGTGCTCGGAGGCGCGCATCGAAATCGGCGTAAAGGTTGTCAGGTGCCCCCGCTTGTCGCAGCGTTTGCGCCGCCACGGCCTGTACCGTGGCGAACATGTTCTTGACCCGGTGGTCCAACTCGCCAAGCAGCAGCGCGCGGCGTTCCTCCTCGTGGCGCCGCTCCGTGTGGTCGCGCAGAATTTTGAGGAAGCCTCGCAGCTCCCCCTCGTCGCCAAGCAACGGCATCATCATTCCGGCCGCCCAGAAGCGGGAGCCGTCGGCGCGCAGGTGCCAGCGTTCGTCCTGGGCGCGGCCCTCTTCGGCGGCCTGGCACATCTCAAGGTCGGGTACGCCTGCGGCGCGGTCCTCCGGCGTGAAGATAACGGCCGCGGCTTGGCCCAGGATGTCGTCCGCCTCGTACCCTAGGATACGCTGCGCCCCCGAGTTCCAGCTCGTGACGAGGCCGCCAAGGTCCAGGGTAAGGATTGCGTACTCGGTCGCACTCTCGAAGACGAGGCGCATGTGCTCCTCGCTCGCCCGGAGCGCGGTGTTGGCCGCCTGCAACTCGGCCGTCCTTCCGGCTACCCGCTGCTCAAGCTCAGCATTAGCCCGGGTGAGCGCGGTGTTGGCGGCTTCGAGGTTCTCGGCCAGGAGCCGCGCCTCATCGAGGGAGAGGCGGAGTTCCTCCCGAATGCCGCCCAGTTCAGCCTCCCTCGCAGAGAGCCGCACTGCGACACTGCTGAGCTTTTGCTGCAGATCTTCGGCAATCGCGCTCCGAGACGCTGCTTCGGTGCACTTGGGCGCCTGCCCAAAGACAACTTGTACGCGCTTGTTTTCGCGTCCTGGTGGCACGGTCCTCTCCTGTCACCGGGGTGGTTTCAGCACGGCGAAGACGATGCGCGCACCAAGGCCGAAATAACCCAACAGCTGTTGTCGTTAGTACGATTAAGCACCTGACCTTCCCCCGTAGAAGCGGTCCGCCGGTAGAGTGAGCCCGGCGGAACCGTGGAGGGTGTTGGAATGACGAGAAAGCACCACAAGCCGGAGGAGATTGTCGCCAAGCTGCGGCAGGTCGAGGTGTTGCTGGCGCAGGGCAAGACCGCCGCTGAGGCAGTGCGCACGATCGGGGTGACGGAGCAGAGCTACTACCGCTGGCGAAGCGAGTACGGTGGCCTGAAGTTGGACCAGGTGAAGCGCCTCAAGCTGCTGGAGCAGGAGAACGGCAGGCTCCGCAAAGCTGTGGCGGACCTGACGCTCGAGAAGCTGGTGCTGAAGGAAGCCGCCTCGGGAAACTGGTGAGCGCCGCCCGTCGTCGCGCCTGCGTCGAGCACGTCACCAAGGAACTGGACGTCTCGGAGCGGTTTGCCTGCAAGGTGCTGGGGCAGCACCGCTCGACGCAGCGGAAGGCGCCGAGGCAGGCCGACGACGAGGTGGCGCTCACCGAGAGCATCATCGACCTGGCCCGGCAGTACGGGCGCTATGGGTACCGCCGGATCACCGCGCTGCTCAGGGCCGAGGGCTGGCGGTGCAACCACAAACGCGTGGAGCGTATCTGGCGGCGTGAGGGCCTGAAGGTACCGGCCCGGCAGCCTAAACGTGGTCGGCTGTGGCTCAACGACGGCTCCTGCGTGCGGCTGCGGCCGGAGCGCCCGAACCAGGTATGGGCTTATGACTTTGTGGAGGACCGCACCCGGGACGGGCGCAAGTTCCGGATGCTGAATGTCGTGGACGAGTTCACCCGCGAATGCCTGGCCATCCGGGTGGGCCGACAACTCAGGGCCGCCGACGTCATCGACGTGCTGTCCGACCTGTTCATCCTGCGCGGTACGCCCGGCCATGTTCGGTCGGACAACGGGCCCGAGTTCGCCGCCACGGCTGTGAAGGGCTGGATCACCGGCGTGGGTGCCAAGACGGCGTTCATCGAGCCCGGCAGCCCTTGGGAGAACGGCTACGTGGAGAGCTTCAACGGCAAGATGCGCGACGAGCTGTTCAACGCCGAGGTGTTCAACACGCTCGCCGAAGCCAAGGTCCTGATCGAGCAATGGCGACGGCACTACAACACCGTCCGCCCGCACTCCTCGCTGCGCTACCGACCGCCCGCGCCAGAGGTCGTCCTGACGCACCTCGGCAGGCCACCACACGGTCACACCGCCCACGCCTCAGCCCAGCTCCTCCCCATGCGCCATTAACATCCGACCCGGTGCACCTCGTGGGGGCTTGTCACCCTTCGTCCAGCGCCTTCACTGACATGTTCATGTGGCCCTGGGCTGGTGCGTTGCAGGGACTTCAGCAGGGCCGTGCGCCCGCTCAGTCCGGCGCCAAAGCCTCCAGCAGTCAGGAGGAAGTCATCCCTCTCGGTGAGGAGGTGCTCGAGGTTACCAAGCGCACGGAGAACCGCGGCACGGCCCGCATCCGGCGCTACGTCGTCGAGAGCGAAGTCGAGGAGCAGGTGACGCTACAGAGCGAGCGGATCGTGGTCGAGCGCCGCCGTCCGGTCAGCGACAAGATCACGGGCGAGATCCTCACCGAGATGACGGTCGAGGTGGTCGAGACCTCCGAGGTGCCCGTGGTCAACAAGCGGGCCCGCCTGCGCGAGGAGATCGTTGTGCGGACGGAGCGCACCCAGTACGTGGAGACGGTGAAGGAAACCGTCCGCCGCGATGAGGTGGAGATCCGTCAGCCCAGCAAGAAGCCGACGGCCCGCGGGCGTGCGACTAGCTGAGGTGGGCCGAACGGGCGGGGAGCAGTTCCCCGCCCGCACTTGTTGTGCCCTGACCGACAGCGATCACGCCAGCATGCAGGCGGCGGAGATCGCTATTTGCGGCCTGCCAGCAGGTCGGCGGTCCGGGCGACGCTGTCGGGCGTCATAAGGGACATGAACAGCCCCTTGCGATGCCGGTGCGCGGCGCCGTCCAGGCTCTGCACACTGCCCTTGTCCTGCAGCAGCCGGAGCGTGGTCTGCGGCATGGCTCCCTAGCGGGTGAAGCGATCGTCCTCGTAGAAGAACTGCGCTGCCGCCGCCCCGCGCATGCACACAACAGGCGTCAGCATGATGCGCATGCGGAACAATTCGCTGCCCAAGCGGTCGCAGCGGCGGGAGATGAAGGTGTAGGCCTCCCACAAGAAAGCGAGCGTGTTGTCCAGTTCGGACGCGCGCGGGATGTCGGCCAGGGCTGTTTCCATCACTCTCATCGCGAAGCAGCCCCGAAGGTGTGAGGCATCACCGACCTGACCCGGCCGCAGTAGTGCGCACGGCAGCTCGATCAAGCAGTTCGATCACTTCGGCATCCTCGGTCTGGCGGAAGTCACCGTAATGCAGCCCGACCGCGCGGAAGTCTTCGGGGGTGGAAAGGGTTATTGCCTCGTCGCACAGCGCGCTCAGTGCCTTCACGATCTCGGCCGGCGCTACCGGCACGGCTAACACCACCCGTCGTGCTGTCCCACTCGCCGCGAGTGCCCGGAGCGAGGCGCGTGCGGTTGCACCGGTGGCGATCCCGTCATCCACCATGATGGCCGTGCGTCCCTCGAGTGCGACGGGCGGCCGACCGCGCAGGTAGGCGGCCCGACGCCGCTCGATCTCGGCCAGTTGGCGCGCGGCCTCCTGTTCCAGGTAACTGGCGGGTACGCCGAGCTGGCGGACGATATCCTCGTTGATCACCATTTCCGGCCGCGCTCCATCCACCACGGCACCGACCGCCAGCTCAGCTTGGCCCGGCGTGCCGATCTTGCGCACGAGCAGAAGGTCGAGCGGCGCGCCGAGCGCCTCGGCGACCTCATAGCCGACCGGGACGCCGCCGCGTGGCAGCGCGAGCACAACCGGGTCCTGGACCTTCAGGTGCAGCAAAGACTGGGCGAGCTGCCGTCCGGCATCAGCGCGGTCGAGAAACATCATGGCGGATTGGTCTTTCTGGCGGCCTGCAGAACCTTGATTCACGCTTCGCAGAATGACCTGAAAGTGGCAGCGCGGTTCAATGCCAAGAGTTGGCGCGGCTCTCTTCTCGCCGCTTGGTACGCGTGCTCACCGAGGCTGCACGGCGGGATTTCCGCCGGGCGTTCCGGGCGGCGGGATCACCGGCGTCGTGTTCGGCCTTGGCTCCGGCACCGGTGTCTGGATCCCGGGATCGAGCCCTGACGGTGGTGGGACGACACCTCGCGCGACCCCGTCGCTTGACGTCCCTCCTGCCGAGCCGGGCGCCGGAACCGGAGTGGGCCGAGGCGCTTCGATCCACTCCGGCACTGCGGACCCTGGGGCGGAGGGTGGCCCGGCCGGCTGCGCCAGCGCCGGGCCTACCGCGAGTGAGAGAAGGAACCCAGCGGCGAGGCCGGACCCGCTCCTCTTGCGTGCCATCCGGCTCAGCTCCGTGGTCCGCCGGTTTGCGAGTGTTCCCCTCCTGGCTGGGAGATTCCCGACAGCGCCGCCAGCGCGGGCATCGCGC
The DNA here is from genome assembly GCF_042433125.1 of Muricoccus vinaceus. Taxonomy (NCBI): domain Bacteria; kingdom Pseudomonadati; phylum Pseudomonadota; class Alphaproteobacteria; order Acetobacterales; family Roseomonadaceae; genus Muricoccus; species Muricoccus vinaceus. Next base: position 23,977 of record NZ_JBHLVZ010000067.1, read on the forward strand.
CCTCTCCCAACGAGATGTCGCCAAGCGAGAGAATGCCGACCAGGCGCTTATCCCGGCTCATCACTGGCAGCCTTCGAACCTGCTGCTCGGCCATGTTGCGCGCCACGTGGTCCAAATCTTCATCCTCAAAGCAGTACTTCACGTCGACCGTCATCACCCCGCGCACCTTTGCGTTCGGGCCCTTGCCCTCGGCCACCCCGCGCACGGTAATGTCCCTGTCCGTGACCATGCCGACCAGGTGATCGTTCTCGCCGACGGGCAGCACACCGGAGTCGCACTCGGCCATGCTGCGCGCGGCGTCTTGGATACTATCCTCCGGACTGGCGATGCGCAGATCGCGCGTCATCTTGTCGCTGACCTTCATGGGATTATCCTGACCACCGGTCGTCCCGCACGAGCACGTCGGCAGCACTCGCGCCAGCGGGTACGCAACGTCTCCCCTTCATGCCCTTGGGGCGGGCAATGCATGGCAAGCGACATGGGCCGCCATGGCATCAACCCATGTGAATCGGTCGCTGCCTCGTCACGCATGACAAGCGGAGTTGAACATTCCTGCCCCACTCGAGGGTTAGGCACGGTGGAGCATTGTGGGCCGCGCGCGCGCCGAACAGGACCATGTCCGCGGCAAGGTCGTTCTGGTGGTAGAGCCCTGAGCCAGGTTGTGCCCCTGGTGGTGGTGTAGGAGGCGGCCGCCCGGTTTAGGGCGGCCATCATGGTGATCCTCGGTAGGCTTGGGTTGTCGAGACCTGACCTGAACCATGGAGACCACGATGACCGACGACAGGATTGCTCTTCGAGAGCTTCTGGAGAAGGGCTCTGATGCGACGTTCCTGCGGGAGATGATCGGCTTTGCCGCCCATCGGCTGATGGAGCTGGATGCCGAGGGGGTCTGCGGTGCTGGCCATGGCGAGCGCAGCCCTGAGCGGGTGAACCAGAGGAACGGTTATCGGGAACGGGATTGGCAGACCCGGGCCGGGACGGTGGAGCTCAGGATCCCCAAGCTCCGGCGCGGCTCCTACTTCCCCGCCTTCCTGGAGCCCCGGCGGCTGGCGGAGAAGGCACTCACGGCAGTGATCCAGGAGGCCTACGTGCAGGGGATCTCCACCCGCTCCGTGGACGACCTGGTCCGCGCCATGGGCCTGGAGGGCATCAGCAAGAGCCAAGTCTCCCGGCTTTGCGGCGAGATCGACGGCCGGGTGCAGGACTTCCTCGCCCGTCCCATCGAGGGCGACTGGCCGTACCTGTGGCTGGACGCCACCTACGTGAAGGTCAGGGAGGCAGGCCGGATCGTCTCAGTCGCCGTCACCATCGCGGTGGGGGTGAACAGCGACGGCAGGCGCGAGGTGCTTGGCATGGCGGTCGGCGCCTCCGAGGCGGAGACCTTCTGGACGGAGTTCCTGCGCAGCTTGGCCCGGCGCGGCCTGCGCGGCGTCAAGCTGGTCATCTCCGACGCCCACGAAGGCCTCAAGGCCGCCGTGGCCAAGGTGCTCAGGGCCACATGGCAGCGCTGCCGCGTGCATTTCGGCCGCAACGCCGCCGCGCACGCGGGCAAGACCCAGCGCCGCATCGTCTCGGCCTGGATCGGCACCGCCTATGCCGAGGCGGATGCCCCAGCTGCCCACGCCTAGTGGCGAAAGGTGGCCGACCAACTCCGCCCCACGGTGCCCCGGCTGGCCACCCTGATGGATGCCGCCGAGGAGGACGTCCTCGCCTTCATGGACTTCCCCAGAGAACACAGGGCCAAGCTCCACAGCACCAACCCCATCGAGCGCCTCAATGGCGAGATCAAGCGCCGCACCGACGTGGTCGGCATCTTTCCCAATGAAGCCGCCGTTGTCAGGCTCGTCGGCGCCCTCCTCCTCGAGCAGTCCGACGAGTGGGCCACCCAGCGCTCCCGCTACATGACGCTGGAGACCATCGGCGCCGTGAGCGATACTCCCTCCGTCAGCCTGCCCGCTGCGGCGGCCTGACACGGCGACTCAGCCCGCTGAGGAGCACCGCTCCTACACCACTCCCTGGGGCACGATCCTGAGCCAAGCCAGCAGCTGTAGCTTTAGGGGTTTGGGGTGAAGGTGTTGATACCTTTGCTCCCACACCTTATTACAGGAACGCCTTTGGCCGGGCAGGCAACGAACAGTTTGCCGGGTTAACCGGGTCAGGAGCACTCCTGAGTTGCAAACATCATCTCACCCCCTCGGTGTTGCGTCCCGGTCGTGCACCTCGGCCGGCGGCGTTGTTGCCTCAACAGCGGTGAACTCCTCGATAATACGATAGCTGTGTTCAGAGCCCTTCGGCACCACCCAGGATGTCCCCGGATGCAATAATACCGTCTGGCCCTCAAGCGTCAGCTCTGCGGAGCCGGAAATGACATATCCGACGGTCTCATAATCGCGCCTGGCTGGATGCTTCGCAGGACCGGGCACCTCCTTCTCCCAGAGCCGCATCGACAGAGCGCGGCCATTGGCCAGGTACTTCTGCCCCTCAGGTCCCTTTGGTGAATACGCCGCATCAACCTTCACGACCGTCGTGTCAGGCATGACTGAATTCCCTCTGGCAAATGTGGGCGGCTAAACCAAGCAGCACCTTCGCTTGCCTCAACCGCTCCGCTGGGAAGGCGGTTTCTAGAAAGGTTTGCAGGCCGTCGGAAATGGTGACGTCCAGGTGTCTCCAGCGCCAATAATGTCGAGGGCGCTCGCGTGCTGGGCAAGATGACACTGCTTCCTTTCCGAGACGATGCTGGCCACTCACTCCTGCTGCTCGATAGCTTTTACGATGAGAGAGATCGCTTGCCCTTGGTTTTCGTCAGGCAGGCGCTTACCACAGCGCCAGTTGAGCTGGCGAAGGGCAAGGCAAAGCATCGGTTTTCTAATCGGCGACGGTGCAACGTTCAGCTTTCCGGTAGGGAGGGGAAAAGTCTCCCCCTCCCATTCTCAATCCTACTGCCTACCGCACAGGCGGGTTCGCCGGAGTGCTCTGCCCAGCCGTGGTACCGGTGCCGCCCAGGGTACCTGGCCGCGAGGCCGCCCCTTCGGGAGCGGGCGTGGCAGGGGCCGCGTCGCGGCTGGCACCAGCGGCAGCGGCCCGGGGCCGGCCTCGCCCGAACTCGTCGAGGTTGAAAGCCGGCATCGCCCGGAGCGTCTCCTGCGTGGCGCCGGGAAGGGTCCAGCGGTCGCGCTCGGCATTGTGCTGCAGCTGGCTGAAGGGAACGGCAATGTGCCTCTCCCCCATTCCAAGAAAGCCGCCAACCGAGAGCACAGCGACCGGTGCACCGGCCCCACTCTGCGGCATAATGACGTCCTCGATCTCGCCGACCTCACGGTCGTTCGCACCGTAGACATCAGCATCGATCAGCCGCCGGGCACTCAGGGCCCCACGCAGGCTCGCGGCATCAACATTCATCGTTGCGGCCCCGCTTGTCGGGGCCGCCGTGCTGGGACCAGGTGCCCCGGCCGGGTTCGCTCCCGTCGTGTTCGTGCCGAGAGCCCTGTCGACGGCCCGGCCTGCAGCCGTGCCGGGCGGATTGCCAGGGCTGCCGTCGGGGCGCGGCGTCTCGCCCTGGGCTCGATCCACTGCACGACCCGTCGCGGTCGAGGGTGGGTTGCCCGGTGTGCCGTCGGACCGGCTTTGTGCGTGTGCGAGGGGGGCAGTGGCCAGAACCGCCGCCGTGGCAAGCAGCGACAAAGGAGGAAGCTTTCTCATCGGGGCATTTACCTCTTCGTTCTTCTCGCTCTACGGCGCCGGGCAGCGCCGCCTGTTACAAGAAGCGAATACCGGATGGGCTGGTTGCAGCTGATGCACTCAATCCCGCCCGCCGGTTGTGGTCAGTTGAACGGGCGTAGACTTTCCTGGGATCTGCGCCCTCCGAGCTTTCGGCAGGCAACTGTGGCAGACGACCATCGAAGCGTGCTCGGCCTGCCTGGACTGCTTTACCTGCCAAAGTTCTGAAAGAACGGATCCGCTATGCCGCGTTGGGGCAAGCGAACTCGGCGCAGCCACAACGCTCACAGGTGAGATCTACTTTCACCTTGGCGACGAGGCCACTATCAGGGTCAGCTGACTCAGTGCTGTCTCAGGCCGCCCGTGAGTTAACCTTCTTCTCGGCGATACTGGTCAGCTTCTTGTCCGTGGCCTTCTCCTCCTCAAGGTTCTGCTGCAGCACATCGGCGCAGTCCTGGCGGCCGAGTTGCTTCGCAAAGGCGATCAGGGTCCCGTAGCGGGTGATCTCGTAGTGCTCGACGGCCTGAGCGGCTGAGAGCATGGCGGCGTCTCGAACCTCTGGGTCACTGCAGTCGCCCATAATCTCAGCCGCCTCTTCAAGGATCCCGTCCATCGCGGCACATTTGACGCCCTTCACCTCCTGCCCATGCTGCCGGAACACCTGCTCGAGGCGCTTGATCTGGTTCTGTGTCTCGCCAAGGTGGGTTTGGAAGCCACTCTTGAGTTCCGGATCTTGAGCCTTCTCGATCATGTCGGGCAGGCTCTTCGCGATCTGGTTCTCGGCATAGTAGATATCTTGCAGGGTGTGAACGAACAGGTCGTCCAGCGACTTGATCGGCTTTGAGAAAAAGCCCATGGGCCTACCTCCTCGTGCGAGCCGGCCTGACGCGCTGTGGCTATCCCACTTGGCCGGCAGAAAGCTCCAGCACTCTTAAACACCTGCGCGACCAACTGGCTGCGCTGCCTTACGCAACCAGAACTGCACCACGTCTTCGTTCCTGTACTTCATCAAAATTGGTGACAAACAGCTTCTCGAAGCTCCTCCGTCCTCAGCCCGTCTTGGCGTGAGGACTTTAATCACCAATAGCTCCGACATGACGCGTTGTTCGCCTGTGCAGCATTTTGGAAGAAGGCCGGTTTGGCATGCTTCGGCTCGTGCGTTCATCGCGGTTCGACGTCCTGCTCTCCATAGCGGAGGGGCTGAGGCGCGCGAGGATTGGGAGTCCGGAAGCGGACAGGACGATCCACGCTGCTCTCGATCGCAACGGAAAGCCACTACCTTATACACAGGACGAAGCCTCTGCGCGATCGGCCCTGCCCGATGGATTTGAGCACCGGCTCATCGCCAAGAGAGCTGGCCAGGTTTATGCCGCCTGTCGGCGCGCGGGTCTGCTCGAGGGGCGGTGGCATCCCCACTACGGCCAATGGGAATGACTTATCCCCTGGCCCTCTGCGGAGCCGCGATGCAGGCGCACGCCGCCGCGGCAGTCGCCACAGGTAGAGAGCGGCGAACTCTGTCACTGCCAGGTGAGCACGAGGACAGCCCCGGGAACGACGTCCAGGACGGGACTGCTGGGCTCTAAGCCGCAGATTGAGCCGAGCGACGGTCGCGCAGCCTGTCACGGGCCGCGCTCCTACCTGCTTCCGAGTTTAGACTGCGGTGATCAGGTCCTCACCGCATCGCTTGGTTGGTCCACAAGAACCTCAACCCCGAAGCCAGCCTCGAAGTCGAAGCAGGATGCCCCGGACGAGGGGAGCTGCCGGCTGTGCTGCGCCCTCGCGCAGAGCCGACAACTCACCCTCCCGGCGGGCAAGCTGCTCGCGCAGTGTCGCGTGCTCGGCAGCCCATTTGGCACGTTCGGCTTCCCAACGGGTTCGATCCTGAGCCCGACCGACGCACTCTGCTTCACGGCTGGCGTCCATTGCCTCGAGGCTGTCCAACAACCGAGAAATCACAGACTTAGCGTCTTCGCCCTGATCGCTCCCTTGGCCCACGAGGAAAGGCTGCGCTGGCTTAAACCGATCCTTCTGACCATCGGGCGGAATGAAAGGGAGCACGGACAAAGGGACGGCAACTCTGGCCACGCCGTCCGTGCCGGCGGCCCGTGTCCACCCCGCGCGGACGACCCGGCGTTGCGCCGAGGCAATGCTGACGTTCAACGCCTGCGCAAGATCCGCGTAGGTCATCGAGACGGTGCTCCTGGGGCTTCCTTGCTGCTGCATGACCTCTCGCCTTCTGGGCATGTTCGCCGGCTCGTTCCACATTCGCGTTAGCCGGGTACCCCCTCGCATTCAGGAGGGAGAAACTCGCTAACGCCGGAATGGCTCGACCGTCGGTGCGTCAGAGGCTTTGCGTGCTGCAGCAGCACATCCGATCGGGCACCGGGTACGCCTTCCGTCAGGTGACAGGGCCTCGGATCACCGAGCCCACCTGGCCGCCGGCCCGCAATGCCGTTCACCCTGTGGGAACTGGCAGCGGCCTGCCAGTTCATGCTCGCGGTCGCACACGTAGAAGCGGCTAGGCGAGTTCGTTCTCGTCAGAGCCTCCATCCTCGCCCGTGTTCTCCTCCTCCCCGGCCGCGGGAGGCGCCTCCGAAGGCGAACCGCTGAGCAGGTCCGCCCCGAGGTTCGCGGCGGCCACGACATTGCTGGCCACGGCCGCGGCTGTCATCGCTGCGGCGTCGATGGCGGCTACAACAGGGGCTGCCACGACCGTCATCGCAGCGACACCGGCTTCGGTCAGAGGGGCCATCCCGCTGGTCGGGACCTCGGCCGGGTGCTCCTCGGCAGGCGGCGTTGCGGCGGGGGTGGAAGCGGCGAACGCAGCCGTTTCCTCGGGCTCTGCCCGAACGCGGCGGTTGCGTAGCGGCTTGGCTTCCGATGTGGCCGCCTTCTGATCCTTGGTCTTTGGAGCCGTCCGCGCGGCTGTGGGCTTGGTCCCCGCGCGGCTGGCGGCTTCAGACCCGGCGCCGGCCTCCCGGGGGCGCGCCGTCCCAGTCCTGCGCGCTGGCTTGACGGTCTCCTGTGACCGCACAGCGCGAGGAGACCGTGCGCGTGAAGCCGGCATAGGCTTGCTTCTGCTACGCGCATGCACCTTATCGGCCCCAGCTTTGGTGCTCGGCCGACTTGCCGCACGAGACTTCGATCCGGCGCTTGCCGCACCCGTTCTCCGGGCCGCGGCACCAGCGCCTCTGGCGGTGGGACCAGCTTGTGTACCGCGCCCTTTCGGCGCGGCAGCTGATGGCGTGGCCCGCTTGCCGGAGGAGGCCGCGCCCCGCGCCGTTCCACCCGGCTTCCCCGCCTTTGTGCCGCGGGTTGTCGCCGCAGGTGTCGCACCAGTGCTGCGGCGCTTCGGTGCGGCGGATGCTCCTGCCGCTTGCCTGGCAGCCGGCGTCGCTGCCCGCTCCCTCTTACCCGCCGGCTTGGCCGCGTTCCGTCCCGAACCCGCGGCCTTGGCAACTGAGGTTTTCCTGGTGGGCGTGGAGCGCGTCGCCCTGGCAGCCACCTTCCTTGCTGCCGTCGGCCTGGCTGCGGTGGTTCGGGTGGCAGTCGTCTTCGAAGGTGTCTTGGTGCCCCGCCCACTCTGGCCGGCGGTCGAAGCCGCGCTCCGCGTCGATGCCCTCCCAGCCCCGGCAGCCCTGGTCTGTGTGACCTTTCCAGCCGAAGGTTTCGCACCGCGGCTCGTTCCGGCGGCCGCACCGCGCGACTTCTTCGGCTTTTCCTCGTCGCGTGGGGTCTTTGCCATGGGTCACCTCGCGTGCTCTTCCGCCGAATCGACATCGGGCAGAGTAGTTTCGCCTCATGTTGACGCCGATTGCACCCGAAAGTCTCGCAAGATGCCGCGTCGGTCATGTCTGTTGCCAAGCCAGCTGGCAACGTTGGATCCGCGATCGCCCTGGCTGCCTCTTACTCATCCTGGTTCCGCTTGCGCGTCGTGAACACGCTCGCATCGCTCCGGCCCTGACTGAAGCCCTCCAGACATGCCCTACGCAGCGGCGCCACGTCGCGCGAGTAGGGACAGTGACTGGCAAACGACCAGAGCTTCCCCAGCCTTCCATCCCCGAACAGCCGCCTGGGCCTGTGCATCGAGTGGGGCAACTTGTGTCAGGCCGCAGGCTGGATGGCTGTCTGCTCCTATGCACCTCCCAATGCGCAAGGGTCCATTCTGGGTTCAAATGGCCAACGCTCTGCGCTTGTGCATGTGCAATGAGCGGCCGAACTGGCAGGGCACCCTCAGTGGAAGGACCGTGCGACGTCCTGAGAAGCGGCGACGGGCTCCTGAGTAGCCGCCCACCACCAAGCCGGACAGGCTCGGATGGTGCTGGTTGGAACCACAGGGCAGGAGGCTGTGCGCCCCCTCCCCGCTCCTCATACACACTCGGCCTGCCGAGGATCCCAGTCAGGAACGAGCCAACCTGTGAGGACGGGCTGAGCAGCTCGGCTTTGTCGCTGCCGGCTCCAGGTGGCGCGATTGCGCCAACTCATCGCCGTTCGTTGGCCAGGAGCCCGAACACGAAGCCAATCACCCCGGCGATCAGGAGGGCCGGCAACGGGTGCTGGCCGATCGCCGCGCTGGCGGCTTCTCCTGCCTGCCCCGCCCCTACCGCTGTGGGCCCGTGGATCGCTGTGTCCTTCCCATCCGGGGAGATGAAGCCCGTGGCCCCACCCTTGTGAACGGGGTCGGAGGCGGGGAAGGTGTCCTCGACCCCTTTGTCGACCTTGGCTTCAGCAGTCGCCCCGGTTTTAAGGTCGGAGACCCAGTGCCCGGTTTCCTCGTCGCGCTTCTGGTCCGTCCTGTCCTTGTCCATGGTTCCTGCCTCCGACGGTCGTTGCTGTCGCCGAGCCCAGCCCCACGAGGACGCTGCGGCCCATTGAGAAGGAAGCGCAGCACACCGGAAGGAGGTTCCACGGCCACCCTAGCGACTTTCCTGTTCCCCTGTTCCCGAGATCTTTCCCTGCCCCACCAACTGGTGGCTCTCAACGGCTGTTCGCAGGTTCCTCTGCCTGCCTCAGCGCATTCCGACCATGGCAACCATCCTCTTCCCGCCCCTTGGGCACGATAATCAAAAGTTATCGTGCGTAAGTGGCAGCGGGAGGCCCGCTGGAGGGGCGGGTTTGGGCTGACTTTGCTGGGTTTTTTGCAGTAGCGCGGGACGGCATTGTCACGTTGTTTGGGGACCGAGCAAGTTTGACCGCGAGGCGGAGTTTGCGTGACCTT
>NZ_JBHLVZ010000068.1:0-1239 GCF_042433125.1 Muricoccus vinaceus
CGGCCCATCGACGCCACTGGCGGGTCTGGCAGCGCTACATGGACCCCGAGCGCTTCGTTTTTCTCGATGAGACCGGCGCCGCCACGAACATGGTCCGCCGCTACGGCTGGGGTCCGAGGTGCGAGCGCCTGGTCGATGCCACGCCACACGGCCACTGGCGCACCACCACCTTCATCGCGGGGCTGCGCAGCACCGGCCTTGTCGCACCGCTTGTGCTGGACAGGCCCATGACCGGTGAGGCGTTCCTCGCCTATGTCAGGCAGTTCCTCGCACCCGTCCTGGCCAGGGGCGACGTCGTGGTCCTGGATAACCTCGCCGCCCACAAGGTCGCTGGTGTACGCGAGGCGATCCGCGCCACCGGCGCCAGCCTCCTCTACCTGCCGCCCTACTCGCCCGACCTGAACCCAATCGAGCAGGTCTTCGCCAAACTGAAGGCGCTGCTCCGAAGGGCCGAAGCGCGCACCCGTAAGGCACTCTGGATCACCATCGGGCACTTGCTCAGCACCTTCAACCCGGCCGAGTGCAGGAACTACCTCGCCAACTCAGGTTATGCGTTCGAGTAAGGTGAAAAAGCTCTTGAGGCGCAGCAGGTGAGCGTCCGCGCCTTCGTCGAACGCGAGGGCTGGACGCTCGTGGCCGAGCACCAGGACATCGCCTCGGGCAAGGACGACCGCCGACCCGGGTTCCAGGCAGCGCTGACCCGTTGCCGTCAGCTCGGGGCGGTGCTGGTCGCAGCGCGCCTGGATCGGATCACCCGGCGAGCCCACACGCTTTCAGGGCTGCTGGAGGAGGGGATCTCGATCCGAGCCGCCGACATGCGTGGGGCGGACGACCTGATGATGCGTGTTTATGCGGCAATGGCTCAGAAGGAGCGGGAGCTCATCTCGGAGCGCACCCGGGTGGCGTTGGTGGCGGCACGGGCTCGGGGAGCGGTGCTGGGTGGGGACAGGGGCTGGCTACCACCGCCGCCGCCCTGCGCCTCACTTGCGGCCCAGGCGCGTCAAGAAGAGGCAAACTGACCCTCCCCCGTGTTGGTGGAGACTTCAGATAAGCTCCTGCGGGAGCGAGGTGCCCTGATGACGACGACGCGGCGTGAGTTCACGGAGGAGTTCAAGCGGGAGGCAGTGTTGCTGCTGGAGAGCAGTGGCCGTCCGCTGATGCAGGTGGCGAAGGAGGTTGGGATGCAGCCATCGATGCTGCGGAACTGGCGGGCGCGAGGCCGTGCCCCGGCGGGGTCAG